>DFEN01000050.1 GCA_002368685.1 Lachnospiraceae bacterium UBA3801 | reverse complement strand
TTTTTTACTAAAATGTTAGGGGTTAAAAGAGTATGGATTACTCAGAAGTAATAGAGTTTGTAAAGAAGACCACTTCTGAAAATGTCAGATCTGATCAGTATCCTTTCAGAAATACTTATGACCATACCATGAGGGTTTATAGGTGGGCTATCAGACTTCAGGCTAAGCTGGGAGGCGATCTTGATGTGATTGTTCTTGCTGCTTTGCTTCATGATATTGGATGGGAGAAGGATAGACCAGTCGGCGAGGTTAGCGCTGAGGTTGCAGTAGAATATCTTGATAGCATAGACGTGAGTCCTGAACTCATTGTTAAGGTAGGAGAGATTATTCTTGCTTGTGATGAAATGGATACAGATAAGGACCTATCCTTAGAGTGTCAGATAGTTATGGATTCGATTCTCTTAGATGAGGTTGGAGCGGTTGAAATCATGCGTGACTGCATGGTAGCGGCTGACGATGATGAGGCTAGTTATAAGAGAGCTTATTATCGCATCAAGGAGAACTACAGACAGAACAAACCGCTTATCAGATGTTGCAAGACAGAAACTGCAAGAACTGAATATAACAAGAGAATGCAACTCATTGAGAGTTATATATATCAGCTTGAAAGAGAAATCTTTTAGAGTCATAAAATGTTTTTAAATTAAAGGAGATATAAAAATTATGGCTAACAAAATTGGTAGAGTTTTAATTGGTATTGTAATAGTTGTTGCAGTATTTGTTGTAATATGGCTGGTTCTTCCAGGACAGTATAAGAATCCTATTCTTGCAACATATCAGAGTAAGACAAATGATAACTATGATGATCTTGTAGGAACAATTCAGAAGTCGCTTGTTCTGAAGAATAAGAAACATACATATGAGGATATGATGCTTTCCGCTACAGGAAATCCTTCATGGACTATTGAAGAGCTTGCTGTTGATGACAACGGAGATGGTTCATACTGGGTATACGCTGATGGATATAAGACTACTGTATCTTTTGAAAATGAAGAGAACAGTGATGGAATGATTACATTTACAAATGCTCATGTAAGACTTGCGTTCAATGTTACAAAAGAAGGTAAGGATATTAAGATTGGAAATAAGGTTATAGAGCCAGATAAGCAGATAGGACCTGACCATATTGATGTAGCAACTGCTACATATAACAGTTCAACAGATCAGTCATACTACCAGGCAGTACTTGATGCCCTTTGCGGAGATTGATAAAGTAAAAATAATTTAATTGATATAGTAAAGGTAATTGAATGTAGTATATACATAAAAACAGCTTCCAACCGGAAGCTGTTTTTTGTTTGCCAGCACCATATCGAATGTCATTCTGAGCAAAGCGAAGAATCTCTTTTTATACAAGCTTTATACAAGTGAATCGATTATACTTGTAATACTCTCAATAGAGTCACTTAGTTCACTCTTGTTCATTGTGTCTATATATTTATCTCTTCTGTCAAATACCTCGGTGATAGCTCCGAGTAGAGATTCCTTGGTTACATTCTCTTCTTGAATTACGAAGCTATAACCACTCTTTTCGAAGGACTCTGCGTTTAGTATCTGGTCTCCACGGCTTGCATTCTTTGAAAGTGGAATTAGGATATTTGGTTTTCTAAGGGCGAGTAGCTCGCAGATTGCATTTGCACCAGCTCGTGAAATAACGATATCTGCAAGAGCGAAGAGATCTGCTAGCTCATCCTTTATATATTCATATTGTACATATCCTTCTCTGTCGTAGGAGGAATCCTTTTTATCCTTTCCGCAGAGATGAATGACGTTGAACTTCTTGACTAGTTCATCAAGACATCCCCAAACGGCTTTATTAACTGCGACACTTCCAGTACTTCCTCCCATAACAAGTACGGTTGGTTTATCTTTTTTGAATCCACAGAACTCTATTGCTTTTTCCTTGTTACCACTAAAAAGCTCTTGCCTGATAGGAGTACCAGTAATAGTAGCTCTATCAGAGAACAGATCCTTTGTCTCAGGAAAGTTACAGCATATCTTGGTCGCATGTGGAAGTGCAATTTTGTTGGCAAGTCCTGGCGTCATATCTGATTCGTGTATTACTATAGGTACTTTATGTATGGAGGCTGCAAGTACAACGGGTACTGTAACAAATCCACCTTTTGAAAAAACAACATCCGGAGATAGTCTCCTCATCAGAAGATTGGCCTGATCAAAACCTCGTACAATCCTGAAAGGATCAGTGAAATTCTTCATGTCATGATAACGTCTTAACTTACCGGAAGATATTCCGTAGTAGGGTATTCCTATTTCTTCGATAAGCTTTCTTTCGATACCTTTTTTAGTTCCTATGTAACTTATCTCGTATCCCAGTTCTTTGAGCCTTGGGATAATCGCGATATTAGGTGTTACATGTCCGGCTGTACCACCGCCGGTTAAAATAATCTTTTTCATTTTATAACTCCTAAATAATGCCAGAATAAAACTGGCCATTTGTGACAACCTCTATAATACCAAAAAAAATACGATATGGCACTATATTTTTGTAGCAGTAAATATACGAAAATGATATAATAACACTATCTATTGTGTATTAGATAATACATTATATTTTACATACTTATTAAGGAGGACTTTATTTAAATGAGTAGTTATATGGATGAGTATCTGAAATGGTTAGAAGATTCATATTTTGATGAAGAAACAAGAGCAGAACTAGAATCAATTAAGGGTGATGAAAAGGAAATAGAGGATAGATTTTATAGAAGTCTTGAGTTTGGTACAGGTGGTCTGAGAGGTGTCAGAGGTGCTGGTACAAATAGAATGAATATTTATACAGTTCGTCAGGCAACTCAGGGACTTGCAAACTATATCCTAGCTAATAATGGACAGGATAAGGGAGTTGCAATTGCACATGATTCACGTATCATGTCTCCTGAATTTGCAAGAGAGGCTGCTAGATGCCTGAATGCAAATGGTATCAAGACATATCTGTTTGAATCACTTCGTCCTACACCAGAACTCAGCTTTGCTGTTAGAGAGTTTGGTTGTATAGCAGGAATAGTGGTTACAGCCAGCCACAATCCAAGAGAATACAATGGCTATAAGGTTTATTGGGAGGACGGCGCACAGGTTACACCTCCTCACGATACAGGAATCATGGCTGAGGTTGCAAAGGTTGTTGATTTCTCACAGGTTAAGACAATGGATGAGGACGACGCTAGAGCAGCAGGCCTGTTCCATGTGATTGGTACAGACTTCGATGACAAGTACATCGCTCAGGTTAAGGCCCAGAGTATTCATCCGGAAATCATTCCTGAGATGGCTAAAGATATCAAGATAGTTTATACACCACTTCATGGTACTGGAAATGTACCTGTCCGCAGAGTTCTAAAAGATCTCGGATTTACTCAGGTATATGTTGAGCCACAGCAGAAGATTCCAGATGGTTCCTTCCCTACAGTAGCTTATCCTAACCCAGAGGATCCAAAGGCTTGGGAGCTTGCTCTTAAACTTGCTAAAGAGGTTGACGCCGATATCGTTCTGGCGACTGATCCGGATGCTGATAGACTTGGTGTTTATGCAAAGGATTCCAAGACAGGAGAATATATGAGCTTTACTGGAAATATGTCAGGAATGCTCATAGCAGAATATATCTTTAGAGAGAGACAGGCTACAGGTACAATGCCTGAGAATCCTGCCCTTGTAACAACTATTGTTACTACAGATATGACAAAGGCAATTGCTGCCGCTTATAATGCTAGACTTATCGAGGTTCTTACAGGCTTTAAGTATATTGGTGAGCAGATTAAGATATTCGAGCAGACTGGCTGCAACAATTATGTGTTTGGACTTGAGGAGTCATATGGTTGTCTGACAGGAACATATGCAAGAGATAAGGATTCTATTGTTGCAGTAATGATGCTTTGTGAAGTTGCTGCATTTTGTAAGAAACAGGGCAAGACACTTTGTGATGCTATGCAGGATTTGTATCAGAAGTATGGTTATTACAAAGAGGGACTTGCAACTTTGGAACTCAAGGGTATTGATGGTGCCGCTGAGATTCAGAAGAGAATGGATAACTTCCGTAGCAATCCACCTAAGGAGCTGGGGGGCTTAAAGGTACTTGCTGCTAGAGATTATAAGGCTGACAAGAGAGTTGATTTAGTTACAGGAGAAGAGTCAACTACAGGTCTTCCTTCATCAAATGTTCTATATTATGAGCTTGAAGATAATGCATGGTGCTGTGTTAGACCATCTGGTACAGAGCCAAAAATCAAGTTCTACTTTGGGGTTAAAGGTGCAAGTGCAGCTGATGCTGAGGCTAAGCTGGATAAGCTTAAGAAGGATATGCTGGGGGAATAATTAACCTAAAGTAGGTGTAGCATGAAATTTTTAAAAAGACTAAGTATTAAAAGATATTATAAATACAAGGACGAGGTCATAATAAGAAATGATATCGCCAGTCAGACATTTCTGTTGGTTGGTATTATCGTTGCAATTGTTAATCTGCTGTCAAATGTATTTATCAGAAAAACAAATGGATATTTTCAGAGTATCATTCTGGTGGTGTATTTTCTGGTGGCGTTTGTTATTAGAAATTACTTTATAAAGAATCATATCAAGAGAAGTACACTTTTCTTATACCTGATTCAGCTTCCTGTATTGGTATTTGGTGCGTTGATGGGCACGGTGTGGGATCCTAATAGTCTTACTATTACATTTTTCCTGCTTATCGTAACCTTGCCGGCATTTATTTTGGATAATCCGGTTAGACATCTTTCCTATATTATCGGGATTATGGCCATGTATCTTTTGTTGGGTTACTTTACCAAGAATCCAGAGGTTTTCGATTTGGATCTGGTGCATGCACTGAGCTTCTTCATGGGTTCAATGTTTCTGAATCTATTTGTTCTTGCTGAACGATATGATAATATCGAGAACTATGTATTATCTGAGCGAAGAGCCAGACATGATGAGATAACGGGTCTGAAGAACAGATATGCTCTGAGAGTCGATTCTGAAAAATTTGTAGGGAAGAGTATAATAGTCGGCTTAGTTGATATTGATTACTTCAAATTCTTCAATGATATATATGGTCATGACTTCGGTGAAGATATGATGACACACCTTGGTAAAATGGCTGGACGTGAATTTGGCATAGAAAATTGCTACAGATTTGAGAGCGATAAGATCATGGTTATAAATGAATCCTGTTCCGGAGATGAATTTAAGGAAAAGGTTCAGAAAGTCAAGGATAGCTTTGGAGATTCTATTATCAAGGATAAACATATTCATCCTAACTGCACAGTTGTATATATGAGTGGTACTCCTGAATCTATGGATGATATGTCAGAATTTCAGAGACATGTGGATGTACGTCTGATGGAGCTTAAGAACAATGGCAGAGGTCAGATAGCGAGCTATGAATATGATCGAAGCCTAAAGAGACAGACGGATATTCTTAGTGAAGTATCAATTAATCCAAGTGAACACAGCCTGGACGAAGTAACAGGTCTTCCAAATATGCACTTCTTCCGCATCCGTGTGGATGAGATACTTAATAACCTGGTTGAATATGATAAGAAGCCTGTAGTACTTTATTTCAACATAAGTAACTTCCGTAGCTACAATGAAATGTATGGCTTCCGAAAGGGAGATAAGCTTCTTAAGGACATAGCAGTAATTCTTCAGGAAGCATTTCCAGGCAGGCTCGTCTCAAGATTCTCAGAAGACCATTTCGTTACAATGGTTTATGAGTTCAGATTTGATGAAGCTTATGAAGATATAATGAATCGTGTAAAACCGCTCTTCGGAAATGCGAAAATGGACCTGAAGGTCGGAATAGCGTATTGTACAGAAGGCGAATATGTAGGTGCTACCTGTGATAAGGCTAAGCTTGCTTGTGATAGTATTAAACATGATTACGAAGTGACTCGTGCATATTATGATGAGGAACTTGAGGGAAGAAATAAGCTTGAGCAATATGTAATATCTCATGTAGATGAGGCTGTGGAAAATGAGTATCTTAAGGTATATTATCAGCCGGTAATTGATATATCTACCGGTAAGATAATAGAACTGGAAGCTCTTGCAAGATGGATAGATCCAATACATGGATTCCTTTCGCCGGGAGATTTCATACCTGTACTTGAGAATTCAAAGCTTATACATAAGGTAGATAAGTTCATTGCAAGAAAAGTTTGTTTAGATCAGAATAGGCTCAGGGAAATGGCTGGAAGAGATGTGCCGGTTTCTATAAACCTTTCAAGACTTGATTTCATGCTTACAGATATAGTTAGTTTCATTAAGAAAGAGGTCGAGGATAATAAGGTTGAACTGAAGAATCTTCATATTGAGGTTACAGAGAGTGCCCTTGAGAAGGACAGTGAAGAACTGAAGCAGAAGATAAATGAACTAAAGAGCTTTGGCTTTGAGATATGGATGGATGATTTTGGTAGCGGATATTCATCCCTTAATTCTCTCCAGGATTTCAGTTTTGATGTTGTAAAGGTAGATATGAAGTTCATGAGAACGCTTGATTCAAATGATCAGACACCTACTATAGTTAAATCTATTATAGAAATGATTAGAAACCTTGGACTGAGATCTCTCGTTGAAGGCGTTGAAACTGAGAAGCAGCTTGAGTTTATTAAAGATGCTAAAGTGAATATGGCACAGGGATTCTTATTCAGCAAGCCTGTTCCATTAGAGGATTTAAAGTTCAGCGCATAAAATTAGAGTTAAATGCATTACATTAATATTGAAATAATTTTACAAAACATGTAAACTGTAAAGTTGTTGCCCCTTGGCGCAACTTTACAGTTTTTATTTTATTGAAGTTTTTGTATATTAAGATAAGAAAAAATTTAGACGGAGAAAAATATGATATCAAAATTTAGTGTGCGTAGACCTTATACAGTATTCGTTGCTGTAGTTGCGGTAATCGTCATAGGAGTAGTAGCAATGATGCGAATGAACGCGGATTTGCTTCCTGATATGAATCTTCCATATGTAATGATTATTACTACTGATATGGGAGCCAGCCCAGAGGCAGTTGAAAGAGATGTTACAGCCCCAATCGAATCGTCTCTTGCAACTACGTCAAATGTTAAGAATATCCAGTCCATGTCGAATAATAGTTATTCTACTATCATTGTGGAGTACGAACAGAGCGCCAATATGGATGCTACCATGATTGAGATTCAGCAGAGTCTAGATCAGGTGAAGGGTAACTTTGATGAAAGTATCGGAACACCGATAGTAATGCAGCTTAATCCTGATATGCTTCCTATTATGGTTGCGGCGGCAAATGTTGAAGAGATGGATAATCTTCAGCTTAGCGAATATATAGAAACGGAAATTCTTCCTCAGCTTGAAAGTGTAGAGGGTGTTGCTTCTGTTTCTGCAACTGGTGGTATCACTGAAACTATTCAGGTTACCATGAACCAGAAGAAGATAGATAAGCTGAATGCTAAGATAATGGATGAGATAGATGATAAGTTCGCAGATACAAAGGACGAGCTTGCATCTAATAAGGAACAGATAGAGTCAGGTCAGCAGGCTATAGCGTCAGGTAAGACAACACTTGCTGATACTATAAGTGAGAATAAGAGTACTCTTGAAACTGCACAGCAGGATCTCTATGAAAAGGGCAGTGAACTGGAAACCCAGAGAACTACTCTTGCGGGAACTTCTTCTACACTGGCCACAGCAATAGATGGACTTAATCAGGCGTATGAACAGGCTAAGGAACTTGAAGAACAGAAAGCAGCATTAGATTCAATAATTCCGCTAAGCATAAATGAAGAAGGTGGTATGCTTGATGATGCTACGTTCGAACAAACAACCGGAATGTCTTACGCGGATGCTATAACTAATAGAGCTAAGATAGAGGCGGGACTCACTGAAATTAATACTCAGGTGGCTACAAGTGGAGCGGCACTTTCGTTATATGGAATATCAGTTTCTACTTATGAGGATATCCCAGCAGCTGTAGCTCAGCTTGAAACAAGCAAGGCAGAGGTTGATGCAGGTATCAGTGCTATCGATAGTGGCCTCGAACAGATTAATTCGGGAAAGAAGCAGACTAGTGACGGCCTTCAGATGATTAATAAGGCTGAAATAGAACAGTCTATAACCCTTGCTGAAACATCAGCTACATTATCACAGGGTCTTGCCCAGATTCAGATGGCAGAGGATACAGTTGAGGATACTCTGGAGACTACAAAGGATGCAGCCGATCTGGATACGGTTCTCTCAATAGAGACATTAAATAACTTACTCATTGCTCAGAACTTTGAAATGCCTGCGGGTTATGCAGATAGTGATGATGGTCAGTATCTTGTAAAGGTTGGAGAGGATATATCAGATGCAGAGGAACTTGCAGATACAGTTCTTATCGATCTTAATATGGACAATGTAGGAGTTATTAAGTTATCTGATGTAGCAGATGTAAAAGTTGTAGATGATTCCGAAGAAGTATATGCAAAGCTGAATGGTGAGCCTGGAATACTGATCTCTTTCGAGAAGCAGACAGGTTATTCAACTGGTGAAGTGACAGATAGAGTTCTGGATAAGTTTGATAGCCTTGAGAAAACCGAGAATAACGGACTGAATTTTGCTGTTCTTATGAATCAGGGTGTATATATAGATATAATTGTTAAGTCTATTCTTCAGAATATGATACTTGGTGCGGCTCTTGCCATCCTCGTGCTTATCATATTCCTGAGAGATATTAGACCAACTATCATTATTGCCTGCGCTATTCCACTTTCAGTTATTTTTGCAATAGTGCTTATGTACTTTACAAAGATTTCCCTCAATATCATTTCTATGTCGGGTCTCACGCTGGGTATAGGAATGCTGGTGGATAACTCCATCGTAGTTATTGAGAATATATATAGACTTCGTAAGGAAGGCGAGACTATCAAGAAGGCTGCAGTATACGGAGCCAGCCAGGTGGCAGGTGCCATCACCTCATCAACACTGACAACTATGTGCGTATTCCTGCCTATAGTATTTACAGATGGTCTTACCAGACAGCTCTTTGTAGATATGGGTCTCACGATTGCATTTACGCTTCTTGCTTCACTCCTTGTTGCACTTACACTGGTTCCTGCTATGGCTCAGGGGCTTCTGAAAAATTCAAAGGAGAAGGAAACTAGCGGCGATAATGCATTTATGAGAGTTTATGACAAGATTATCAGAGGCGCACTTAGATTTAAACCTCTTGTATTCGTTGTTATGCTTCTTCTGATGGGAGCTTCAGTTGCACTTGCCCTTTCAAGAGGAACGGAATTCATGCCTGAAATGCAGAGTGATCAGGTGACGATTACACTGTCAGCTCCAGATGAGGAGGAGAGAACATTTGAAGAGATGACCTCCTACAGTGACCAGCTTGTGGAAAAACTGCAGAGTATTGATGAGATAGAAACAATCGGTGCAATGATTGGAAATGGCTCTACACTCGGTGCTCTGTCAGGTGGGGGAGATAATTCGGTTTCAATATATGTTCTTCTGAAAGAAGATTCAAAGCTTTCAAATGATGAAATAGTTGAGAAAATAAATAAGGCTGGTGAGGGTCTGGATTGCCAGATGGATGTCAGTGCAGAGCTTATGGATATGTCCCTTCTGTCAGGAAGCGGAGTGTCTATAATGATCAAGGGACGTGATATGCAGACTCTTCAAAAGCTTGCCGGAGATGCAGCAGAAATACTTGAAGGTGTTGACGGAATCGAAGAAGTAGATAATGGTCTGGATAATATGACTCAGACATTTGTAATATCTGTTAATAAAGAAAAAGCGGCCGAATACGGTATGACTGTTGCTCAGGTATTTACAACTGTTGCCGGTGAACTTGCATCGACTCAGTCTACTACAGCCATTGAAACTGATATCAAGGATTACGATGTTTTTGTTAAGACTGATAAACAGGCAACGGTAACTATAGATGATCTCAAGAAGCTCAAGTTTGAATATACAGATAGAGAAACAAATGAGACTAAAGATATTCCTCTGTCAAGGATAGTAACCTTCTCAGAACAGGAAGAACTATCAACTGTGCTTCGTGATAATCAGAATAGATATATAAGTGTTTCTGGAACCTTAGATGGAACAAGAAATGTAGGTATTGTAGGAAACGAAGTTCAGAGAAAGATAAATGATATGGCTATTCCTGAGGGATATTCAGTAGATCTTCAGGGCGAAAATGAGACAATAAATGATGCTATGCGTCAGGTGCTTCTCATGATGCTTCTTGCAGTTATCCTTATCTATCTGATAATGGTAGCTCAGTTCCAGAGTCTTAAGTCACCATTTATTATCATGTTTACCATACCACTAGCCTTTACAGGAGGTTTCTTTGCACTGTTCTTCTGTGGTAAAGCTGTATCAGTTATAGCTATGATCGGTTTCGTTATGCTGGCAGGTATTATAGTTAATAATGGTATCGTGCTTGTAGACTACGTCAATCAGTTAAGACGTGAGGGCATGGGTAAGAAGGAGGCTATAGTAACCTCAGCAAAGACTCGTCTTCGTCCAGTACTGATGACCGCACTCACAACTATCATATCAATGTCTACTATGGCAATTGGTATGGGTAAGGGTGTTGAGATGTCACAGCCAATGGCTATCGTAGTTGTGGGAGGACTTGTATACGGAACTATACTTACACTCGTTCTTGTACCTTGCCTCTACGATGCGTTTAATAAAGAAAAGGATATGAGAGAAGAAGAACTTTAGTTCTGGAATATAGCTAATCATGAATCAATATTTAAGTGATTTTCAGCGGAGGCGATGTTGTCGTCTCCGCTTTTGTTGCTCATTTGTTGTCCTTATTTGAGTACAATTAAAAATGAGGAAATGTGCCTTATTAATTGTAATGATTTGTATGATTTGTTTGTGAAGAATATTGCTAGTTTTGGGCATTTTAAAGTATAATTATACTATGCGAAATAGGTGTTCTTTAGTGGCTTTTGGAGGGTCAAATATGGATGAAAAAATACTTAAAAAGGGCATAGCGTGGATACTGGTGGCGGGGCTTGTTTTTGGTGTTCTGCCTATTCCTGTTAGTAACGTTATGGCTGGCGAGATATCTGTTGCGACAGTGACAGATGCTGAATATGAAGAAGAAACATCCGAGAAAATGGCGGATGGTTTAATGGATATTACTAATCAGAATGAGGAAGAAGAAGTGGAACCTCAGCAGATACTGGAAATGTCTCAGGGAGAAAGTGAACCAGAGGCTGATACTTTTGATAGTCAGCAAACTGTAGATGGGGTCACAGTCAGAGTTATGGCTGATGAGGGAGTGTTTCCTGAAGGTTCCACCCTGTCTGTTAGAAGGGTTCAGGAATCAGAAGCAGAGAATGCAGGTATTCTTTCCGAGGTTAACAGACTTAGAGGAAACGACACGAATGTTACAAGTAACATGATATTTGATATTACTGTTTATGCTGCTGATGGAACTGAAATCCAACCTGATACCAGTGCTGGAAATGTTAAGGTTTCCTTTACAACTCTAGAAATATCAGAGGATACCTCTGTGTCAGATGTGTATCACATAAACACTGATAATGGTGCAGTGGATGCAGATAAGCTGGAGGTTATATCTGAAACTGGTGATACTGTTGTGGTTGTTACAGATGGTTTTTCGTACTATATGCTAGGTCTGACATCTGAAGGTGAGGGCGAAGGGACAGTTCCTGAAACTCATGTACATGATGGAATTTCGTTTACTGCATGGGAGGCTGCAGATAGCCTTCCTGCTGAAGCTGGAAACTATTATCTGACTCAGGATGTAACCTTGGCAAGTTGGTCTACTCAAGCGAAAATAGGTCTATGTTTAAATGGTCATACAGTTACATTTACTGGAGATGGATTATCAATTAATGGCAGCCAGGTTGTGCTTGATATATATTCATCTGAAGATGGTGGTGTAATTAATAATGGTTCAAAATCTGTAAAAGTATCGGGGGGAACTTTAAATCTACATAGTGGAACTATTATATGTGGTAACGAAGGAATATACATACAAGGATTTGCTACATTCAACATGTCAGGAGGAAAGCTTGTTTCAAATGGAAATTATGCAATTTATACATCTTATGTTAATAGTAAAGGTTATCTGAATTTAAGTGGTGGAACTATAGAATGTGGGGATTCATGTTTTGAAGCGATTTATAGTAATTTTCTAAAATTTAATATGTCAGGTTCACCAACATTTATTTATTCGGGAACAAGTGCTACCTATAATGATATTTATTTTCCGGATGGTGGAGCAAAAGTAAATGTATGTACGCTTTCGAATAGTACTAAAATCAAAGTAGGTTTTCAAAATAAAAGTGGTAGTATGGATTTAAGTAGTCGTACCTTTACAACTGGATATTCTGCAAATAACAGTGGAACAGATCCGGAAAAATACTTCACATGTACCATGGACGGATTTTGGATTGCTGAAAGTAATGGCGAATTACAGATGACAAAAAACCCTGTAATACTTCATCCTACACTGGCTACTACTTCGGAAGATGGCAAGTTTGAATATGGTACCACTCCGGAATTTGTTCTATCCGGCTATACTGGCGACGGAGAAATGACATATAAGTATAAGGTTAAGGGAGATGATGATTCCACATATTCAACGGTAGTTCCTAAGAATGTAGGGCAGTATACTGCCCTGCTGGATATAGAACCAACTCCCCGCGTTCACGCTTATGATCCTGTCTGTGATTTTAGTATCACTAAAGCGCCTCTTACACTCAGACCTCAGAACAAAACTATTTATTATGGTGATCCTCTGCCGGCTGGAGAGATAGTAGGCGATGGTTTTAAATATGATGATACAACAGATAATCTTGGGGGTACTCCAGGCTTTACATATAAAAGTGCTACTGGTGAATCTTATAATATTGAATCACCATCTGATACATATACTATAAGTGTATCAGGTGTTACTTCGGACAATTATGATATAACTTTTGAAACCGGAACACTAACAGTCATAAAACCTGGAAAATCCAGGGTGTTTATACCTGTAAAAGGTGATGATACAGCTGCATTTAAACTACTTAGCACAAATGAAGAAATGCTGAATGCTATTCTTACTGATGCAGATGAGACCAGTTATATAAATGGAGCTGATGCCATAACAACTATGACAATAGACTGTGCTACTCTTTCAAGTAATGAGGTAACAGCTATAAAGAATGTGTTTGGTTCCGAAGCTGAAGTAGGTCTATGCTTTGACACAAAAACCTATAAGCAGATAGGCTCTAATCCTAAAACTCAGGTTGGTACTTTGGATTCTTCTGCTGCGTTTAGTATTGATGTTCCAAGTGATTTACTTATAGACGATATTTCTACTGAAAGAAATTATAAGGTGGTTAGGATTTCGAATGGCGTGGCTACAGATATAACCACCGGCTATGATGCGACGACCAACGTTGCAAGCGCGGCGACGGATCAGTTTGCGAAGATCGCGCTGGTATATATAGATAAAAATATCGATAAGCCTGCTCCGGATTCTGATAGTCATACACATAATAAAATAACCTTTATACCTTGGCAATCAACAGGGTCTCTACCTTCTGAGGCAGGTAGCTATTACCTGACCAATGATGTTGAACTTGGTGGTTGGTACTTAGGAGAGAATGTTAATCTATGTCTTAATGGTCATAGTATTACTATTAGATCCAATTATATTCAGATAAAAAATGGTGCTACTCTTAGTATATTTGCATGTGAAGGAGGAAGGATTAATTCTGCCCAAAGCGTGAGGCTTGAGGCCGGAGGAACGTTAAACCTTTATGGCGGCACTATTAGCAGGGGCGGAGAGGCTGTTACTGTTAATGGAGTATTTAACATGTCAGGTGGTACTGTTTCAAATGGTACAGTTGTCGTTGAGTCGGCTGGCGTATTTAATATGTCAAAAGGTACTATAACAGGAATAGATAATCCTATTGGAAATGGAGTAGTAAATATAAAGAGTGGAGGAACATTCAACCTTAGTGGAGGAAGCATTTCCGGTAATAAAATAAATAAAGGCGCCATCGAATACTCCTCAGGTACATTTAGACTATCTGGTAATCCCACATTTTCGAATAATACCACGTATGTTAATACATACAGTGATATCTTTATTTTAAATAATACGAATAACAAGATTTCTGTAGGTAAGCTCACAAATACAATACCTATAAGTGTAGGATTTCAGAATCAAACTGGGGTATCGGGGGGAACTATTCCATCCTTTGTTATTACCAGTGGCTATAAGGCAAATAATGGTGATGATTTGCCGGAGAATTATTTTGTGAGTAAACTCGTGGGATATAGAATCGATCAAAATACGGACGGAGAGGTTATTCTTACATGTGTCAAGGATCCGATTAGTCCTACGGTGAGTGTTGCCGAGTGTATATATGGAGAGACTCCTGACGTGACAATAGAAGGTAATCCAGGTAATGGTACGCCAAAGATAGAATATAAGGAAAGCGCCGCAGAAGACTCTGCTTATTCTGAGACACCTCCTACAAAGGCTGGCAGCTATAAGGTAAGGGTGACCATTCCGGAAACTGTGAAATACAGAAGCGGTACAGCGGAGCAGACATTTGAAATAAAGAAGGCAAAGCTGACTGTTACACCAAGTGATCAGTCTATTGGTTATTCTGAAATGCCATCAGATGATAATGTGACACTCAGTTATGAAGGCTTTAAATATGATGATACGGCTGATAGTATAACTGGAACTCCGGTATATACATATACTGATTCAGAGTCTCGCGAAGGTGGTAATGAATATACAGCAGACTGCTCTTCAGGTAAATACTACATTCATGTATCGGGTCTTAGTTCTGATAATTATGAAATTGTATATACTGCTGGAGTATTATCAGTTCTTCCGCTGGGTATTCAGCCTATCGAGTGTGTAGGATATAGCTCGGATGCATTTAAACTTGTTTCTCCTGATACGGATGTAGTTAATGCAGTACTTGATAAGAATGATGACAAGAGAGTTAGCCAGGGAGCTGCGTCGAAAATAACAATTAACGTTGAAATGGCTGGTCCAACTGATGAGGAAATAGTTAAAATCAGGCAGGCGGCAGGAGACGGTGCGGAAGTCGGAGTATGCTACGACGTAAGTGTATTTAAGGAGATTACCGGTCAGGATAGAGAGACTGTACGTGAGCTTGAGACACCTATCAGATTTGGTCTTTCTATACCTGATGATATGAAGAATACAGATCCTAAGGTAAATAGAGTATATAAAGTAGTTAGACTTCATAGAGGAACGGCTGAGGCTCTAAGTACTGAAACGGGTACAGAAGGTAATAGTGTGGTTACAGAGTCTGATAAATTCTCTATATATGCCATAACATTTACGGATGACGAGGTGATAGTTCCGGAACCGGAGGAAATAGTTCCGGCTAAGGACGAAGATACAGTTAAACCGGAAACTCCAAAGGAAGAAACCGCGGAAGAAAAGAAGTCAGATGACTCAAAGCCTGAAGAAAAATCGTCAGCTGGTTCTTCCCAGGTGAAAACCGGCGATGGAATGAATACAGCATTTCCTATATATCTGCTGATTATGACAATAGTAAATATATGTCTTTTGGTTGCATTAAAATGGAAATATAATAATATCCAAAAGAAAAGGAACGAATAAACGCTGCTTGACGTATATTGCATTCCTTGTATTTGAGTGCTGTGAATGATATACTATAGGGTAGGCGTTAAATAGTTAAGAGGTTAGGATAAAATGGCCAAGAATGTATCAGATAATAATGCGGAAGAGTTAGCAAAGAAGAAACTTCAGGAAGAGAAGGAGGCTTTGCTAAATGAGATAAAGCATACATATAGCGATGAACCGATTGAAGAAGAAATAAGTAGTGATGAGCCGGCGGAAGAAATAAACAGTGATAGCGATGAGCCGGCTGAAACACCAGACGCTTCTGATGAAATTGAAGACTTCACAGAACCCAAGGTTATTGCCAGAAGTCCTATGCCGAAGTATGGCAAGGGATTTATCATGGTTCCTGTATCGATTGGAATAACCATAGCTGCCATAGTCCTTGGACATATTCGTCCTATTAGTAATGGTATACCATCAAATTCGATATTCAGATATATATACTTAGGGCTGGGGGTTTTGCTCCTTATTGCAGCAATTCTTCTTATAGTAAATGCGGTTAATGAAGCTGACATTCTGACGAATGCGCAGATGGGTAAGTTGGTAACAACAGGAGTATACAGCAAATCCAGAAATCCGATGTATGCAGGTGTACTGTTTGGATGTACGGGAGCGCTCTTTGTATCCGGAAATGCATTTATGTATGTTCTCCCTATCATCTTTTATATGATTTTTAGCGGAGTCATAGCGAATACTGAGGAGAAACTGCTTATAAACAGATTTGGTGATGAGTACAAAGAGTATATGGAAAATGTCTACAGACTATTCCCGCTCCCTAAATAATAATAAATAATAAGAGAATTAGTATAAATACAAGGGGTATGAGATGTCATATCTAGCACTGTATAGAAAGTTCCGTCCGGACAGCTTTGATGAGGTCAAGGGACAGGAACATGTAGTAACAACTTTAAAGAATCAAATAGCACATAACAGAGTAGGACATGCATATCTGCTTTGCGGTACAAGAGGTACAGGTAAAACTACTATAGCAAAGCTGATAGCAAAAACTATGAATTGTGAAAATCCTACTGAAAATGGTCCATGTGGAGTATGCGAGAGCTGCAAGGCGATAGCTGACGGCAGCTCTCTTAATGTTGTCGAAATTGATGCAGCAACTCATAATGGAGTTGACAATATCAGACAGATAAATGAAGCGGTTCAATATGCGCCGGCTCAGGGCAAGTATCTTGTGTATATAATCGACGAGGCACACCAGTTGTCAAAGGGAGCATACAATGCTCTTCTGAAAACTCTTGAAGAGCCGCCGGAATATGTAATGTTTATTCTGGCTACAACGGACGATTCCTCTCTTCCGGTTACACTTAGATCGAGATGCCAGAGATTTGATTTCCATAGAATATCTGTCGAAACTATCGCAGACAGAATGGAGGAGATCCTCGCCAGAGAAGGTGAGAGTGCAACGAGAGATGCTCTTATGTATATTGCACGACTTGCAGACGGTTCCATGCGTGATGCTCTGTCAATCCTGGATGAATGTCTATCCGTAAATATAGGTAAGGAACTGAACCGTGAAAGCGTACTTAAGATTGTTGGAGCTGTTGCGGTCGATGTATATATCAGAATGTTCAGGGCTATAGTAAATAAAAATGCAGAAGAGGCACTGGATATAATAAATGAAACTATCTGGGATGGTAAGGATCTGACCAAGTTTTCAGATGACCTTGCATGGTTTGTCAGAAATATGCTCTTTCTGAAAATATCTCCAGGTATTAAGGATGAGCTCGATATGACATCTGAAAATGCAGATGAGCTTCTGGCTATGGCGGAAAACTATTCCGTAGAAGAACTGGCGGGATATCTGAATACACTCCAGCTTCTATGTTCTGAAATAAGAAAGTCATCGGTCAAGAGAATTACTCTTGAGATGACCATAATCAAAATGATGTATCCAAGTGCTGTGACTGTACCAACAAGTGGAAATGTAGATGTACCGACAACACCCCTTCAGGATTCAGATAAAGCTGATGGAGAGTCTCCAAGATCTGAGACAGCTACCTCCGGAGCAAGCGATAATAGACCAGCTGGTCTTACAGATAGAGAAGTGGAAGCTCTGGTTGATGCGAAGGTGGATCGCGAGCTGGAACGCCGTATAGGTGAGGCACTCAGAACTATAAAACTCCTAGATCAGGATTTCGCAAGCGTAGGTACTGCACAGCAATACGATGACAGCCAGCAGAGTGATATAGTTGTTGAAAATATTAAGAATGATTTTCCTGAAGCAGTTCAGTCCGATATCATGCAGCTTGCTAAAGATTGGAAGGATATAGTAGCGAAGCTTAATCCAATTCACAGGAGATACGCCCGTGCAGTGGATGTAGAACCATCAAATGATTACGAGGCAAATGGACCAGCCAGACTTAATGTTATTTTGTATGATGCAAATAACGGCAAGATAACAAATACCTTTTTTGAAAACGAAAAGAATAGAGAGTTTTTAGCTGAAGCTATATCAGAGATAATCAAGAAAAAGGTTGAACTCGGTATTATAGTTAGAAAAGGCGTGAGAACAGATCTGGATAAGACGTCCCGCGCTATAAATAGAATAAAATTTAACGTAACAGTTTTAGAAAGCGAGGAAGAAAGAAATGGCTAAGAGAGGCGGATATCCAGGAGGCATGATGCCAGGAAATATGAATAACCTGATGAAGCAGGCTCAGAGAATGCAGAAGCAGATGGAGGAGACACAGGCAGAGCTTGAAGCTAAGGAATATGAAACTTCAGCAGGTGGTGGAGTCGTAAAGGTTAAGATCAATGGACAGAAGGAAATAACTGAAATGGTTATTGATAAGGAAGTCGTTGATCCTGATGACGTAGAGATGCTTCAGGACCTTATCATGGCTGCAGTAAATGAAGCTATCAGAATGCAGGCAGAGGATGAGAAAGAACAGCTAGGTAAGATTACCGGCGGTATGGGTGGAGGCCTCGGAGGTCTATTCTAATGAACTTATATGGTGAAGAAGTAAGCCGACTTATAGAAGAGCTGGGGAGACTACCTGGTATAGGTGCAAAGAGTGCTCAAAGACTAGCCTTTCATATAATCGGAATGCCAGACGATAGAGCTATGGCTCTATCAGATGCAATAGTAAATGCAAAACATAAGATAAGATATTGTAAGGAATGCTACACTATCACAGATAGCGAAGTATGTCCTATATGTTCAGCTCCTGGAAGAGATCATAAGGTTATAATGGTAGTAGAATCCCCAAGGGATATGGCAGCCTATGAGAAAACAGGAAGCTATGAAGGCGTTTATCATGTTCTACATGGGGTTATCAATCCTAGTCAGGGAATAGGTCCTCAGGAAATTAAACTGAAGGAACTTATGGTTAGACTTAGGGGCGATGTTGATGAGCTGATAATCGCAACCAATTCAAGTGTTGAAGGAGAAGCTACAGCGATGTATATCTCCAAACTTGTAAAACCGGCAGGTATCAAGGTTACACGAATAGCCAGTGGTGTGCCTGTTGGTGGCGACCTTGAGGTAACGGATGCAGTTACTCTTGCAAGGGCGTTGGAAGGTAGAATTGAATTATAATTTTATTCTGAGCGTAGCGAAGAATCCTAAATAGCAAAAGGAGGGGTAATTAATGAAGAAGATAGGAATTTTAACAAGTGGTGGCGATTGCCAGGCACTGAATCCAACAATGAGAGGTGTAGTAAAGGGACTGGAGAATCTTCTGGGAGAGGTAGAAATCTATGGTTTTCTTGAAGGCTACAAGGGTCTCATATATGGAAACTACAAGAAAATGAAGCCTATGGAATTCTCAGGGCTTCTCGCAAAGGGTGGTACAGTTCTTGGCACCTCCAGAGTTCCATTTAAATATCTGGACACACCTACAGAGGATGGAATCGAGAAGGTTCCTGCGATGATTAAGACCTATAAGAAGCTGGATCTTGACTGCCTCTATGTTCTGGGAGGAAATGGTTCTCAGAAGACAGCCTACAGACTGTTCCAGGAAGGACTAAATGTAATTGGTCTTCCAAAAACTATTGATAATGATATATATGGAACGGATGTTACATTTGGATTCCAGAGTGCTATAGATGTTGCAACTCATGCTATTGATTGTATCTATACAACAGCTGAGTCTCACAACAGGGTTTTCGTTATTGAAACAATGGGTCATAAAGTTGGCTGGATAACCCTCTACGCAGGAGTTGCCGGTGGAGCTGATGTTATTCTTCTTCCGGAGATACCATATGATATGAAGAAGGTTTACAAGACCATCGAGAAGAGACAGAAGATGGGTAAGAAGTTCGCTATCATAGTTGTAGCTGAAGGTGCTATTTCTAAAGAACTTGCTAAGCTTCCTAAGAAGGAAAGAAAGCAGAAGATAGCAGAGCGTCCATATCCATCAATTGCATATGAAATAGCAAAGGATATTCAGGATAAGTACCCAACCTCAGAGGTTAGAGTTGCTCTTCCTGGTCATACACAGAGAGGTGGAAATCCTGATGCATACGATAGAGTTCTTTCCAGCCGTTTTGGTGCTAAGGGAGCTGAACTCTTCATAGATAAGGATTTTGGAAAGCTTGTTGTTTTCAGAAACAACGAAGTTACAGCTATTCCAATGGAGGAGTCTGCTGGTAAGCTGAAGTATGTAGATCCAGACAATCAGCTGATTCAGGAGGCTAAGACTCTCGGTATATCCTTTGGAGACTAGATAATAAACAGGTAAGATAATGATAAAGCGTGTACTTTTTGGGTCGTTCCTATTTATTTTCATATTTATAGGAGCGGCTCTCTCCTTTAACTTTATACAGAATAGAAATCGTGATACCAGACCAGTAGAGGGCTACAATCCAACTATGGGAAAGGCGTATATACTCTGCGATGGTCAGCAGATAAATGGTATGCAGGGATATAAATATTCTATTAATACGAGTCTTTACAGGGATAGTATATTTACTGTTGACTCTGAGAAGAATGTAAATATTCTACTGCCGGATTCTATAGACAACGGAGCTGATATAAAATATGAGCTCCGTAGTTTTGATGGCGTCAATCTGGTAGAGGACGGCGATTTCAGATTTGTATCTACTGATGATGGAATGACACAGTACACTGCCAGTCTCAGAATGGATATGACAGTTGGTACAGAATACAGCTTCGTTATCAAGGTTGAGAAGTCTCGTGAGGATGTCATCAGATATTACACCCGAGTAGTGAGACTTGAGTCTTCAAGACTGGGAGATTTTGTAACCTATGCCAAGAACTTCAGTGATGCTGTATTTGCTGGAAATACTGAATATCAGTCTATGGCATCTATGACGGATGCTATAGAGGAAGAAGCAGCAGGGCTTCCTATGGCTACCAGCACGGATGCGATGGCGGGTGTAAGAGTACCAGATATCACAAATGTTTTTGGTAGTGCGGATGCACTTAGTTCTATGTACAATGCTGAAAAGGCGGATGATGTTACCTCGGATGGTAATCCAGGATATGTAACTCTCAACTCTTCCTATGAGGATGTCATTTATGATGGTATGAAGATACAAAGAATAAGTGACCCAATTCCAAAGGTAAGAGAAATAACTCCAGATAGTGTAGTTATGGAACTTATATACAAGGTTATTACTGAGACGGATAATGGGGCTGATACCTATGCTATATCAGAGTATTTTACAATGGATTATAACAACGGTGCGGCCAAAATTGAGGTTACGGATTACCGTAGAAGAATGGATCAGGACTTTACTGGTGAAGGCTTTGATGTGGTATCTAATAGTGTAAGTCTTGGTATAACTTCTGATAGAAATCCTCAGTTTATGGCTAGCGAGGATTCCAAGATAGTATCCTTTGTAGCAGATAATAGTATCTGGGTTTACAACAACAAATCGGGAACCTACTCAAATGTCTATGGTACTTCTTCGGAAGAGGCACTCGAGGAAAGGATTCCTCAGGAAGGTTATGACATTAGACTCTTATGCCTTAAGGATGAAGTAATCGACTTCGTAATATTTGGTAGAATAAATGAGGGACCTAGAGAAGGTCAAAATGGTATAGCCCTCTTCGAATATAGTGTTCAGGATGCAAATCTTAAGGAACTGGCATTTATCAGAAGTGATCTGAACCTTGATGCTATGGAACTATCTGTGGGACGCTTCTGTTATTTTGATAAGAAGAATAGACATTTCTATACTCTAGTGGGGGACAATCTGCTAGATGTAGATATATTCTCTGGACAGAAAGAAACTATGGTTTCAGATATCCCTGCAAGTCAGTTCATGATATCAGAAGATATGAATATAATCGCTTATCCTGACAAGGCGGATCAGACAGATGTTCAGTGTATAAACGTAGTAAATTTTGATAATGGAAAGAAGATAGAGAAGAAGGAATCCGGACACAAGATGGCTCCACTGGGCTTCGTGGGGGAGGATTTCCTCTACGGTGTATCTGAACCGGAATATGTCAGCAGAGATGCAGATGGAACACCTAGATTCCTGTTTGATAAGCTATATATCATTCGTAATGATGGAAGTATAGTTAAGAAGTATGAAGTAGAAAATGTATTAGTATCTGGTATTACATTTGAAGAGAATACTATTTACCTGAAGAGAATAGCTGTTGATCCAGAGGCTGGAACAGCAGCGGCGGCTTCAGATGATTATATATCCTACAAGCCTCAGGCTGAGGTGGGAGGAATCAGAGTCCGCGTTATCAAAAACGACAAGGATAACGATGAAGTGCAGCTCAAATTCCCTGATAATGTATTCCTTAACAGAAGTAATGAAGAGCTCTTTACTAAGGTGTCCTTTAACTCGAATGCTGTCGAGCTACGGGATGAGGAGTCACAGATAGATAAAAGTGCAATATATATATATTCTCCGCTAGGAATAAGTGGTTCTTCCTATAGTGTTGGAAAGGCTATAGGTCAGGTTTATGAGGATGGGGGATTTGTAGTAGATTCGAGTGGATCCACTCTTTATCGTGAGAAGGCTTCTAGACCATATCTGACAGTTGCAGGAACCTTTGAATATAAAGCGGTGGATAATCCTGATGATTCTTTTGCGGCTTGTAATTATATGTGTACTCTTGCTGCTAAGCTTCCAGCAAACTATGACGAAGTTAGAAATAGTGCTAGCTGGGAAGATAGCTTCCTAAAATATGGAAATGATTATAAGGGTATAAATATATCAGGAGTTAAACTCGATACTGCGGTTGGATATCTGAGTGATGGTTATCCATTTGCGGCGAAGATAGATGATAGATATGTATTAGTTGTCAGCTATAATGATGACTTTATCAGATACTACGATCCTGTAGAGGATGAGGAGGTTAGAATTCAGAGGTATTCCTTCCAACTTAAGTGCGAGGATAAAGGAAATGAGTTCTATACCTTCTATAGATAAAATGATAATCAAATAAATATAATTTTAGACAACGTAAAAGGGAGCTGTTTGGCGACAGCTCCCTAGTATGAAAAATGTGGGGGAAGGTATAGAATCCTTCATTTGGAACAATTACAATATATCAATCTTTTATGTACTTAATTAGTACATATTGTGAAGAAAATGTGAATTCTTATTATCTAAACGGAATATTTAGTGGTTATGTAAATCAAATCCGTCTAAATTAGGTACTCAGAATAGAAGTTGGCATACTTCTGTCCCAAGTCTTATCAGAAAATACCATGTCCATATTTGTAACAATCGACATATCCAGTTCACCCTTAATTACCATATCACGCATAATTGAAATAGCTTTATCGTGAGAGAAACCTTCCTTGTAAGTACGTTCCTCAGTGAGCGCTTGATATATATCACAACAGGTCATGAGTCTTTCTTCCATAGTGAGACTATCTTCCTTAAGTCCAAATGGATATCCTGTTCCGTTTAACTTCTCGTGATGGTGTGAGGCCCATATCGTAATATCGTTCATGTTCTTGATATTCTTCAATATTTCATATGTGTAATAAGCATGCTGTTTCATTACTTCATACTCAGCATCATCCAGTCTGTCTGGCTTCTGCAGGATTGCGTTTGGAATCATCAGCTTACCAACATCGTGAAGTGCTCCTGCTAAGTAGAACTTTGTAGCTTTCTCGACTGGGAACTTATAGTGCTCAGCCATCTTCTTACAATTTATAGCAACACCAACGGAATGCTTACAGGAGAAATGTGACTTGGAATCAATTATCATAGCAATCAGATATGCCAGATGATATACTTCGTGAGGAGAGTATTCATCATTAAAATGCTTAGTTGATTTTCTAAGGAAATTATCTACATTTGAAAATGTAAGATTGTTCATATGCTTTGATTTGAAAGATTTACAGAAAGCATCAACAATCTCCCTAGAGAATAGTGTGCCGGCATTTGATTTAACATAGTAAATGATGGCACCGTAGGTATCCTTACTAGTAGGATTGAAAAGATCAAAATTATTATCTATACAATCGGCCAGATGGATTATCTGTGCCTTGATTGGTGTTCTATCATAGGTTCTTCCCTGAGGACCTGATCCATCAGCGTTCTCGTGATGCAACAGAATAACGTCTCTATTATTTGTTCTAAAAGGCACATATTTGGAATTGGTTTCTCCGAGAATACATCTTCTTATATTAAAGTAACTCTGAGTATAACCCTGACCGTTGTTGTACTTTTTATATTCATTTTCCTCTTGATTTACTTGTGTGAGAGCGTTGTCATGAAGTATAGAAAAAGCAGCTAGGTCAGTAAGCTCATTAGGGGTTAGTCCCATGGCTTTGCCTAGCATAATAGAAAGGGCAGCTATTCTTTTACAGTGCCCATTACGTGTTCCAAGAAGCTCCTGCTCAACAGAGTCAAGACCTGTGGAAACAGAGTATAGAATTTCATTAAGATCTATCTTCAACTTGTATGCAACCTCTTTATGTTTTTCATCTCTCAACTTATAATAATACAGTATAAATTTGATACTTGCAATTAAAAAAATATGTAGTATCATTATATTAGCACTCGATGAGTCGAAGTGCTAACAAACGATTCGATGTTAAGGAGATTTAGATGATTACAATACCTATTTATGATACTATTCTTCTCCCTGAAGTTACATTTTATTTCAAAAAAGAAGTTATAGATGGATGGAATATTAATGATTTTGAAAATGGTTCCATCATAGCTTTTGCCATGCTTAAAGAGGATATAGATATTAGAACAGTAACTATGGAAGATATCTATCCTGTAGGTGTTTCTGCAAGAGTTGAATCCGTGGATTCAGAAGGAAATGTAAAGGTCAGAACTATTGAGAGAGTCAAGTTCATTTCGCTTACTAGAGATCATGATGGAACTACTGAATCAGAGATAGTTGGACTGCCGGAGATAAAGGATATGGACGAGGAGGAGAAGAATGAACGCTTCGAGAGACTTCGTTCTAAATTCTTAAAGTTCGTTCAGAACTATCAGTGGGGACTCTGGGCTAGAGGCTTCATACTTCAGTGGAAGAATATAAATGAACTGGCCTGCTCTATGACAGGTTATTTCAGCATTACCTGGGAGGAAAAGTTCGCCATAGTTGAAACCGATAGTGAGGCTGAAAGATTTGATCTGATAGAGCATAGCTCTTATGAGTTTATGGAAATGGCAGACGTTGCGGAAGGCGCAGAGCTGGAGCAGCAGGCTAGAAACGAAAGCATTTACAGAGAGGATGCTATAAAGAAACAGATAGAAATACTTCAGCGTGAGCTGGATGAAATGCATCCTGAGAATATATCTGATGTAAGAAGATTCGAGAAGGAAATATCTGAGTCTGGAATGAATGAGACTGCGGAAAAGGAAGCACGGAAGGTGCTAAATCGAATGAAGCAGGAAGGTCAGGATGGACATGAGTATGGAATGCTCTATGACTATCTGGATTTTGTTACTAGCTTATCTTGGAAGCCTGAAGAATTTAAACCTATAGATCTTGAGTATGCAGAAGAGGTTCTCGATAAGGATCATTATGGACTGAAGAAGGTAAAGGAGAGAATCATTCAGCAGC
>DFEN01000066.1 GCA_002368685.1 Lachnospiraceae bacterium UBA3801 | reverse complement strand
TTATTTCCTGCACCACCAACACCTATAACAAGTATTCTTGCAGGGTTTTTCTCGTCATTTGACTTTATCTCAAGCAAGGTCTTCTCCTCCTTAAATAAAAATACTTTTACAAAGTCTAGTCACACTTATCTTGTATTATACTTAATAATTCAAGAAATGGCAAGCAGAATTATGTAAATCTATGTTACTATTTTACCTTGAAACTAGCGATGGGATTTTCAAGGCTATAATCCTTCATATATAGAACTCCCGTCTTGCCTTCCAGGCCTTCAGCATCTAGTATACTACCCAGGTTCATCAGCTGAACCGCAAGGTTGGAACCATCACCAAGTTCTATCTCTATATTATCCTTACGAAGGATTATTTCACTATCAGCAGTAAACTCTATTCCTTGAATATCCAGCTCATATTTTTCCAGCAGCTGCGTGATATTCAGGATCATATCGAATTTCTTCTTATTCTCTATCGGAAGCTTCTCCCCGAGTTGCCAGCTCTTAATTGTGAGGCCCTTTATATACGGAACGCCTTCTTTCCTATCTTTAGCGGTTTCCATTACTATTCCGTCCTTATCGAAGAACACATAGCTTTCCATATATTCTAGGCAACCAGCAACCGACTTCTCATAAACCTCAACTCTAACCTTGTGCTTACTTACAAATTCTATATCCATCTTAGAAACAAAGGGTATATCTTCTATCTTACCGAATTTGTTCTTCAGATACAGAAGAAGTGTGTTACTCATTATCGTTTCATCTTTAATAGCTTCTCTTACCTGATCCTCCGAAGCCAGATTGCATCCAACTATTTCTATATCCTTCAAAGTATAGGTGCTGGCAAAAAGAAGCGCCCCGAGAATAATAACAAGAATGATTATAGGGACTATATGAATCTTATGCCTCACGTCTATCAACCCCCTTCTTCATTCCCGAAGGTTCTATCTGCCTTGAAACAGCCAGAAGAAGGCCCATTTCAATAAGCAAAAAGAATATGGACGTACCACCGTAGCTTATAAAAGGAAGTGTTACACCGGTATTTGGTATGATGTTTGTAACAACGCTCATATTAATGATAACCTGAACCGCTACGTGAATTATTATTCCAACAACAATAAGGGAACCATATCTATCAGGAGCACCCTCTGCTATAAACTTAAATCTCCAAAGCATAAATATAAAAACAAGAATCACTCCTACTGCACCAACTATACCCAGCTCTTCACATATAACTGAGAAGATCATATCATTCTGTGCCTCAGGAATACTACCCATCTTCTGAATACTCTGTCCCAGACCACGTCCGAAGAGTCCACCAGATCCTATAGCATATAGACCTTGCATAGTCTGATAACCCTTTGCTGAAGTCTCAGGACTAAGCCAAGCTGTTATTCTGTCTCCTCTGTAGCCTCGCCCTGCTATCATGACAACCAGAAAGGCTGCCGCCGCACCAATCATAGGGAATATATACTTAAGTCTAGGTGTTGCAACAAACCATACTCCACCTGCTATAGCAGCACATATTAGAGCCGTACTCAGATTTTCTATAGCTATAGGTACGATAAGAATAGCCGCTGGTATAAAAACCTTAATAGTACCCTTAAAGGTATATAGAAGTTCTGTCTTATCTGTACAGATATATGCCATATATAGAATCATAACAAGCTTTGCTATCTCTGAAGGCTGGAAGGAAAAAATACCAATCTTCAGCCATCTAGAAGAACCATTTACTGATGTACCAGCTAGTAGAACGACCAGCAGCAAAATAACCTCGACAGCTATATAAAAGTATGTCAGTCTTTTCAGCTTCTGATATTTGACCTTAGACATAAAAAACATACCAATAAAGCCCATTGTCGCAAACATGAACTGATATGTAAGGAAGTGTGTAGTATTACCATATGTTCTAAAAGATACAAAAGAACTAGAACTATATACCATCACGAATCCAAAAAATGTAAGGAAAATAATATAGAAAAGTGATGGGTAATCAAAGTATGTACCACGCACTATAAAGGATTTAATTGTATTAATTAGTCCTCTTTGCATTAGTTCTCCTCTAGGCCATTAACGTATACCTTAAACAAGGTACCTCTTTCTTCATAGCTTTTAAACATATCCCAGCTAGCACATGCTGGCGAAAGCAGCACTGAGAATCCCGGCTTTGCTCTCTCGTAGCAAATCTCAACAGCATTTCTAAGATCCACAGCTCTAATTATCTGATTAAATCCATGCTTCTTGCAGCAAGCTTCGATCTTGTCTGCCGTAGCACCAATAAGTACAAGTAAATGCACCTTTCCCGCGAAGGTCTCTACCCACTCATCATAGTCGGAATCCTTGTCATAGCCACCACCTATTAGGATAGTTGGTGTCTTCATAGCCTGAACAGCCTTGATAGCCGCATCAGGATTAGTTCCCTTGGAGTCGTTATAATACTTAACTCCATTTACTTCTCTAACATATTCTATTCTATGTTCAACGCCCTTGAAGTTATATACTGTGTCTCTTATAACCTCTACTGGCATCTTCATATAATAAGCAATAGTAACTGCTGCGAGTACATTTTCCAGGTTGTGAGTTCCGAGAATCTGTATCTTGTCTATATCAAGTATCTCTTCCTCTTCACCCGCTTCTTTGATGTATATATGACCATCTCTTGTAAATGCACCTTCTTCAGGTTCTATCTCATGACTGAAATAAACCTTTCTAACCTTGTCATTTATAGAAGCAGCTCTCTCACGAAGCTCTGGGTCATCGTAGTTAAGAATAACGTAATCTGAATCCGTCTGATTCTCTGTTATTCTAAGCTTTGCATTATAATAATTATCTAATGTGTAATGTCTATTTAAATGATCCGGAGTAAGATTTAGTATTGCTGAAACATGTGGTTTAAAAGTATGTATTGTTTCCAGCTGGAAGGAGCTTATCTCCGCTGCAATTATTGTATTTGCGTTTGTAGAATCCGCAAATCTTGTAAATGGAAGTCCGATATTTCCGACCACCAGATAGTCCTCTGTATAGTTCTTAAATATCTCACCAACAAGTGTAGTAGTTGTTGTCTTACCATTTGTTCCAGTAATAGCTGCTATCGTTCCTTTGTTGAAATAGTACGCAAGCTCTATCTCTCCCCAGATAGGAATACCCTTTTCACGAACCTTATTCACAAAAGGAGCATCAACCGCAATACCAGGACTTATAACGAAAAGGTCCGCACCTTCCATTATTTCATCTGTCAACTCTCCAAGTTCAACCTCGAAATTATCTGAATCACTGAAGGTCGCTCTAAGAGACTCCTTGTCCAGTTCTGTATTACCATCATAAAGTATTACATTTGCGCCATTTCTTATTAATAGTCCTGCTGATGCAAGTCCACTTTTCCCTGCACCTGCAACTATTACCTTCTTATCTTTCACGGATATTTCCTCCTACTCAGTTTCTTCTAATGGATTTCCCTGTTCATCTGTAAGTTCTTCTGTACTAGCCTCTGTTGTAGCATTCTGTTCTGGTGTTGAACCTGCCGCACTTATTGGTGGTGCCGCACCCTCGAAAACAGGAGTTGCTATTTCATCTGTTCCTGTTGCATCGCTAGGTGTAGCTGTTCCTGTACGATAGATATTCATATATGGCAACAGTTCCTCTGCTATCTTATTGAACAGAAGTGTTCCCGCTGCAGAAGAAGACTGATCTTCTGCGCCTGGCTCATCTACTACACAATAAATCATAACCTGAGGATCCTTTACTGGTGAAAAACCTATGAAGGAAAGGATGTATTTACCATTTCCTCTAGGAAGCTTTTCCGCAGTTCCTGTCTTACCACCTATCTCATATCCTTCAACTATAGCCTTCTTACCTGTACCGTTCTCAACAACCTCCTGGAGAATAGCCTTCATCTGATCTGATGTATCCTCTGAAATTGTTCTACGAACAAGTATTTTATCATAGTTCTTAACCAGATTACCATCTGAATCAAGTACTTTTTTAACTACATGAGGCTGATAATAATATCCACCATTAATTACTGAACAAAATGCAGTTCCAAGCTGCATCATTGTAACTGTAACGCCCTGTCCAAAGGAAGATGTAGCAAGCTCAACTGGGTTAAGGGTATCCTGATGATAAACCATTGTATATAGATCCGCGTCACTTGCTTCACCCGCTATATCTATATTTGTCTTCTGACCAAATCCGAACAGCACCTGATATTTATCAAAAGTAGTTGAACCCTCAAGCGCTGCAATCTGCATCAGACAGTCATTGCAGGAATATTCCAAAGCCTGAGGCACAGTCAGCATTCCGTGTCCGTTTACATTATGACATTTGATATCCCAGTCTGCTACATGCTGTATGCCATCGCAGTAGAACTGTTCATCACCATTTATAACTCCATCTTCAAGAGCTCCAGAAATAGTAAAAGGCTTAAAGGTAGAACCCGGTTCAAAGGAGTCACTTATAACAAAGTTACGCCAAACATTATTCAACTTTTCAACCTTCTCATCGTCTGACAGGCTCTTAACTACTGCTTCGTACTCTCCCTCAGTTAGTTCACCGTCATCCTCAAACTGATACTTTGCAGCGTCCATGTCATAAGCATTGTTAGGATTATACTGATGAGAGTTATACATCGCAAGGATCTCGCAGTTCTTTGGATTCATAACAAGAACCGAAATATTCTTTGCTCCCATCTCAGCTTCAAACTCTTCGCATTTCTTCTGAACTATTCTCTGAGCTTCGCTATCAATTGTTGTAACAAGGCTGTCACCATTCTGAGGCTGTTCCACCTCTCTCTGCATATTGAAGTCTTCACCCATATAAGAATAGGTTCTTCCATTCTGACCATTGAGGAAAGAATTGTAGCTTCCCTCTATTCCACCGATACCTTCATTTCCACTAACAACGAATCCCAGCATGTGACATGCCAATTCGTCATTAGGATAATATCTCTTATATTCTTCCTCTAGTCTGATACCTACAACATTTGGAAGTTTTCCCGCTCTCTTATCCGCCTGATAATCCTTTACCTCATCATAGGTCAGCTTCTTACGAATAACCTCATACTGAGAATCTTCCTTTGCAAGGTATCCAGCCATCTCCTCAGCACCAACCCCAAAGTACTCGGACAGCGCCTTGCAGGTAGCTTCCTTCTTGGCCTTAAACTCTATTATGTTCTTTGGCTCTATTATCAGGTTATACACCATAGTACTTGTGGCAAGTACCGAGCCATTACAGTCATATATATCACCACGCTTATATGGAACCGATACACTTTCATAACCCTTCTGGCTAAGAATTTTCTCGTTATAATCGTCTCCCTTACGTACGTTATAATAGATTATCGTTCCTATGATGAACACAAAAAAGAGCGTAAATCCTATAAGCAAAAAGAGAAGATGCCTACGCATCCTCTTTATAAAAACCTTTCTTTTTTTCTTCTTCCTAGTTTGTGCCATATCTCCAAGTTTCCCCTTAAATTTAAAACGTGCGCCTAGAGGCGCACAAAAGCCAAAGGCCACTAATTTGTGGTCTTTGGCACATCTCCATACTGTTTAACGTAATCGTCCTGAGCATCCTCATAATAAATGATGGATCCGTTTTGCGAGTAAACCATTCCCAGTTCATTAGTTGCTATTGTGTAAATGTCATCAAGGGAATACATACTCTCAAGCTTGTTTTCATAAGCAGCATTATCTGCTTGTATATCCTGTATTTCCTGTTGAATAGATTCAATCTTGCGCTCTTTACTCTCAACACTGCCTTGAACAGCCAGCATTATAACACAGGAAATAATAACCATCACCAACATTGTTGCAAGCACCAAAGTATATCTCAGGTCAAAGCCCTTAGATTGCTCTGCCTTCTTTGCTGCCTTGCTGTAGGTACGGTTAGCTTTTCTTCTTCTTGGTCTGTCAGTCTCTCTTCTTCTTGGCTCAGGAACTACCTGAATCTTTCTGACTGCCCCGCCTTCTTCGATATAATAATTTCTAACTGTTCTTGCCATATCTTCCCCTGTTCTCTCATACGATTTACTTCTTCTCGAATATCCTTAGCTTTGCACTGCTGCTTCTGGGATTTTCTGTTAGTTCGTCTTTGCTCGCGGTTATAGGTTTTCTATTTACTACTCTGCCCTTTGAAACTCTTCCACATGTACAAACTGGAAACTCTGGTGGGCATATACACGGATTCTCCGCAGTTCTAAATGCACTCTTTACTATTCTGTCTTCAAGAGAGTGAAATGTTATTATGCAAAGCCTTCCGCCTGGATTTAACATTTCTATCATCTCCTCGAGACTATCTTCGAGAACCATCAACTCCTTATTCAGCTCTATTCTAAGTGCCTGATAAGTTTTCTTGGAAGGATTACCGCCGTGGCGTCTTGCCGCCGCCGGAATTGAATCCTTGATGATATCATTTAGCTCGAAGGTTGTTTCTATTCTTTTTACCTCTCTGCTCCTTACAATATTAGAAGCAATTCTTCCGGCGAACTTCTCTTCGCCGTAATCAGATATTATTCTTCTAAGCTCACTTTCCGAATAATCGTTTACGATATCCTGTGCAGTATAGCTCTGATCTCTATCCATCCTCATATCCAGAGGTGCATCCTCTCGATACGAGAAACCTCTTTCAGTATTATCAAACTGGTAGGAGGAAACTCCCAGATCCAGTAAAATGCCATCCACTTTTTTTATATCTCTTTCCAGGAGGACATTTCGCATATTCACATAATTACTATGAATGATAATGGCATTTTCATAACACTTAAGCCTTTCAGAGGAAGCCTTGATGGCATCCATATCCTGATCAATTCCTATCAGCCTGCCCTTATCAGAAAGTCGCTTTATTATTTCTGAAGAATGTCCGGCTCCACCAAGCGTTCCGTCTACGTATATTCCATCAGGCTTTATATCCAAGCCTTCAAGAACTTCATTTAACATGATAGGTATATGTTTAAACTCCAAAATCTTTTCTCCTACATAAGAGTCTTAAATCTGAAGTCCATACTGAGCAATAAGATCATTAATTGCCTCATCATTCTCAGTAACGCTTGCAAATGTAGCTTCGTATCTATTCTTATCCCAAACCTCTGCTTTGTCGCCACTACCGATTACCACAACTTCCTTTGTGATACCAGCGTATCTTCTTAACTTAGGAGAGATGATAACTCTTCCCTGTGAATCAAGATCACATGTGGATGCATTTGCAGCGAAGAATCTGAAAAGGTTTCTTCCGTCAGCACTACTTGTATCCACCTGCTCATTAAGTCCTTCCATGAACTTATCCCAATCTTCTACTGAATATATTCTGAGACAATTATCAGGACCTGTAGCAACAACCACAGTAGAACCAAGACGATCTCTGAATTTTGCAGGAACACTAAGTCTACCCTTAGCATCAACGTTATGATAAAACTCACCAAACATACTAAGTGCCACTTTAGTTTTCCTCCTTTCATCGTCTTGATTAATTCGATTGTGTGGGATCCGGTTGAGTTTCCCCACTTTATGGGTGGAATATGGAAAAACTCAACACTTTCCCCCACATTCACCAATATCTTACCCCACCACTAAATAAATTGCAAGGAAAAATTTTTAGAAAAACCTAGTATTTTAGCCAAAAAATAAGCTCCCGCAACTAAAAAGTTGCAAGAGCTTTAACTCATAACACTAAATATGCTTATCAATTTTTCTTATAACACTATATATAGTATTTTAATATAATTCACCACTTTTTGACACTTTTTTAAATTTTTTAGATTTTATCACTTTTCTTCAGCCACTTCTGTCTTCTTTTCTAGAACTTCTTCTGTTATTTCCTCAGAAGCCTTAACAGTATCCTTCTTGCGGCGATTATATATTATAACTCCAACTGCGAGTATCACACATATAACTGCGACAACCTGACTTATCTTAAGCGGACCAATCATCAGAGAATCTGTTCTAAGAGCCTCAACCCAGAATCTACCGACTCCGTAACCAGCTACATAGAGCATAGCCAGTTCTCCGTCAAACTTCTTATGCTTTCTATATAGGAAGAGAGCCAGAAGAAGTAACGTATTCCAGACTCCTTCATATAGAAATGTAGGATGAACGGTTATACAGGAGACGCCATTTACTATCTCCTGATTATCCAGCATTTTCTGAGTTATTATTCCCTCTTCAATCATGTGATTCATGAAACCCTTGGAATAATAATCAACAGGGATAGCCATTCTGAAGATACTCGAAGTATAGTCACCAAAGGCTTCTCTATTAAAGAAGTTGCCCCACCTGCCAAGTATCTGACCAACAAGAACTCCTAACGCTATACAGTCGCCAAAGAGTGGGAAGTTAATCTTCTTAACCTTTGCAAATATAAAGCCTGTAAGTGTTCCTGCTATGAGTCCACCATAAACAGCAAGTCCGCCATTTCGAATATTGATCATATCAAGGAATATCTGACCTGCACTCTTTCCTTCTACTATGAAGCGATCTAGATTAAAGAGTACATAATATAGTCTGAGACCAATCAATGTAGGTATGATCATAACCAGGAAGAAATCCAGGTAATCCTCTTCATTTTGTCCAGTTCTTTTACCTTCCTTTGACGCAACCAAAAGAGCAAGTATAAAACCTAGGGTTATGATTACCGCATACATCGTTATTTCAAGTTTAAAAATGCTTATTTCCGATATTACTTTCTTAAAGAAAATATGCATTCCTGGAAAGTATATTCCATCCATTTATCTATCCTCTTATCACTTAGCAATGAAGTTACTTCTATACATTAAACTTGAATAGAACTACATCTCCATCCTTCATGACATATTCCTTACCTTCTTGACGAACAAGTCCCTTTTCCTTAGCTGCTGTCATGCTACCCTCGCGGATCAGATCATCATACGCAATAACCTCAGCCTTAATGAATCCTCTCTCAAAATCAGAGTGAATTTTTCCAGCCGCCTGAGGTGCCTTTGTACCTTCCTTGATGGTCCAAGCTCTGGACTCCTGCTTTCCAGCCGTCAGATAACTTATTAGTCCAAGCAGTGTATAGCTAGCCTTTATCAGCTTATCGAGTCCTGACTCCTTAAGACCAAGATCCTCAAGGAACATTGCTCTTTCTTCGTCATCAAGCTCAGATATCTCAGCTTCCATCTGAGCACATACAGTAAATACCTGTGCATCAGTTTCCGCAGCATAGTCTCTAACCTTCTTTACATAGTCATTTGATGCACCATCATCTGACATATCATCTTCGCCTACATTTGCAGCATATATAACCTTCTTCTCTGTAAGTAGGCAGTACTCATGAAGCCACGCCTTTTCATCATCGTCAGCTTCATTTATCTCAAAGGTTCTAACCGGCTTATTCGCCTCTAAATGAGCCTTGATTCTATTCTGGAACTCCAGTTCCTTAGCCGCCTGCTTGTCATTACGAGATAGCTTGACAGTTTTAGATATTCTTCTTTCAAGAACCTCAAGATCTGAAAAGATTAGCTCTATATTAATAGTCTCAATATCTCTGATTGGATCAACAGAGCCATCTACGTGAACTACATCAGTATCATCAAAGCAACGAACTACGTGAACTATCGCATCACATTCTCTTATGTTAGCAAGGAACTGATTTCCAAGTCCTT
>DFEN01000138.1 GCA_002368685.1 Lachnospiraceae bacterium UBA3801 | reverse complement strand
ATTCCTTAGTGCCTCCAAATTTATAACCTACTCTCCAGATGGTTTGTATAAGCATTGGATTCTTGGGATCCTCCTCCAGCTTTTCTCTGAGCCATCTTATATGCACATTAAGACTACCCTGCTCACTGAAACAGTCAAAACCCCAAACCTCATTGAAGAGTTTCTCTTTTCTAATAACCTGTTCTGGATGTCTCATCATATACTCTAAAAGATCAAACTCTTTTCCAGTAATAGAGAGTTCTTTACCATCCTTATAAACCGTTCTTGTTGTAACATCCATAGTAATCTTGTCATAGGTCAGAAGCTGTCTATCCTCTGACATATCGTAAGCGCGGCGCATAAGAGCCTTTATCTTAAAGCCAAGCACCTCAACAGAAAATGGTTTATCTATATAATCATCCGCTCCCAGCTCCAGACCCAGTATCTTACTCTGATCATCCGTACGCGCACTCATCATAAGTACTGGAATTCTTTGATCACGTCTAATATCCTGAAGCGCTTCGTATCCATCCATTCCCGGAAGCATAACGTCAAGAAGCAGCAGCTTGAAAGCTGCTGTTTTTACAAGAGCCAGTCCTTCTTCAGCATTCATCTTCCACTCAACTGAGTAGCCTTCACGACGCAGAAAATCCTGAATCAATCCACCAAGCTCTTCGTTATCTTCAATCACAAGAATGTCTGTCATATTAAACTCCGCATTCAATTAGCTATGAAACGTCACTCACATAAATAAATCATAACACTTTACGCCTATCTTTTGTAGTAAATTGTTGCTGGCCCCTCACTTACATATGATCACAGCACACACTTCTAAAACACACTAAGATTTTGTAGATTTATAGTCGCAAGTTTCAGTTTGTAATGCAGCTCGCTATAACTCGCACAAATGCCTTTCAAAAAATTTAGGTAGGCATTTGTGCTCAAACAAGCGGCGCTCGCTGCTTACAAATAATGAAACTTGCTCCTTAAATCTAACAAAATCGCGTTACCATTTTAGAAGTGTATACTGTGACTCATATTGTTATAAGTGAGGGGCCTTATAATATCTCACCAAATTCTAATAACTGCCAACCTCTAGGAATCTAGGAATATCTTCTGCACAGTCGCCCTTTGTAAAGGAAACATGTATCTTTCCTGTGGCGTAGTCGACAATTACGGTATGCACATTTCCACTGTTATGTACGTTGGAAACGATGTACTCATCAACGACTTCCTTTGCCATAAGTCCCTTTGCATCCGCAACGGAGAACTTGTCCTTCTCGCTCACCCATTGGTTATATTTTACAAAACGGGTTATATTGAACTCCTCGCCAGTAAACCTGTCCTGATTATCCTTTGTAGCGAATGTATTCACTATGCAGAGTGCATCTGGTGTATCCCACTCGAGTCCTTCCATGAGTTCTGAGTCTTTAGTTCTGAGAACTGACTTCGCCTTTCCGGTAGCTGCAACTTCTTTAGTTGCATTCTCACAGCAAAACGCATCCTTTTCGTCAGTGCATAGAAGATTATTACACCAGGTAAAGTCTCCGCTTTCTCCTACTAAATATTCACCTGCTTCTTTAGCCGTTTCGAAATGTTCAAGAGCATATCTGATTTCAAAGGTGTAACACTTTTTACCTTTGTAAACGAATGACAGTCCTTCTTTGGAACCTACATCAAGGATTGCAATCATAACGCCATCGTCATTCACAGCAGTTATTATATCGAGGATTCCGAGAAATCCGATACTTGTTATAGATTCGTCGCCCTTCTTCATATGAGTTACTGCATGAAGTTCCGTTATCTGGTTTTCGCTTCCGGCACTCCATTCAAGATTTCTAATGGATATTCTCTTTCCGCTGACGGTTTTTTCTCCTCCAAGAGAAAGTGCACTACAGGCTGTTGGTCTAAGAGCGTCAGGGATGATCTGCATGGTAAGTGCTTCTATATAGCTAAGCTTTCCATCTTCTGCATAGCCCTCTTCGCCTTGAGATATAGTCTTGGCAAAGCTTGTAACTTCGTCCTTATATTCCTTAGGCAGTGAATCAACCATTGTTTCTATTCTTTCTTCAAGGGCTTCCTCATTTATCTTACGTCCATTAAATGCATTCCTTATATTCTCATGAAGATATGGCTCAAAGTTATTCACAAATCCAGGAACAGCCTCTATGATGGTCTCCGCATAAGCTTTTCCTACTTCGGTTGGTTCACCCTTTTCATAATCCAAAGTAACATCATAATAGGTTGGATACTTCTCGATAACACACAGTCCATCTGCAGAAGAAAAGGTTTCTATAACCTCTTCTATCTCGCTGTCATCTGTGTAAGTCACATCTTCTTCCACATTCAGAGAGCCCACCTTTTTCATTCCTTCCGACTGAACTTCCGATACACTATTGCCGCATCCACAGATAGAGAGCAGCATTCCAAGCGTTAAAGAACAGCTTATTATTTTTTTATATATTTTATTCATCTCTGACTCTCCATATCTTTATACTATCAATAGGTTTAAAGGCTAATAATAAACTAATTGAAACAAGCACTAGCAGCCCCAATGGAATGACTATCATTGAGAAAGGCGTCGGTGATGCAAGTGCAAATTTTCCAACTCCGAGAACTGCCATTCCCACTTGGTTAAAGAGTGCTTTTGAAACAGTAAATGACAAAAGGAAACCTAGGACTATAGCACATAATACTAGAATAAGTATTCTTAGATAGTGCCATCCTCTTATGCTGCTCCTATCAACACCAATACTCTTCAGCATTGCTATATCAGCTGTTTCTTCCTCAATAAATATCTGCTGATACAGGAAGGTCATTGCAAATATAGTTACCGACATGATAATTGCTATTACCACAAAGAGCATATCAAATATTGTTCCATACTCTCTTCCAAGATCAAATTCCAGAACCTGATCGAAGTCCCATATCATTATGTCTTTATTGACACTTCGCATTTTCTCAATTGTTGCATCATACTCATCGTCAGGTACATCTAAGCTTTCGTTGAAAAGATCCCAGTCATCTATAAAATAGTTTTCATCCGGTTCAGCCATGATAAATTCTGGTATACCACCATTTAGCATTGATTCATAGTAAGCCGTTACAATAAAATCCTTCTTTACATATTTAAGAGAAAAACCGTCATCCTGATATACTCTATAAACCAGCGTAACTGTATCACCTAGATTTAAACCCCTTGATTCCTTTAAGCTATGGGATACAGCCACTTCATTTTTCAGTGTAGGAACCTTGCCACCTTTTACAAATCTAAGTCTCTCCAGTTCCACATCTTCATTATCAAAATAAAGCTTAATACCAACATCTTCACCTGGCGCTTTCCATGTCGCTTCCTGTGAATCAATAATCTGAATATTCAGTGGAATCCCATTCTCGTTATAGTATTTTTCATAATATTCAAATACATTTCTATAACTGCCTTCTTGAGCCACAAGTTTATCTCTAAGATTATCTTCAGGTCTTATAAACACTTCTCTATCGACGATCATCCAATAATTTTTTCTGAAATCATCACTCACTACGGTTTCCTTCAGCTGAACTACTAAGAAAAGCATTGTGACACCTAGAGTGAAACTTACGATTAGATAAATATATCTTTTAAGTCTTCCTATGATATCCTGAACCGCAAGGAAAAACGGAACTGAGGAATGTCTGCTCTTATGAAGAAATACTCCCGGAAGCTTCTTAAATCTTTCACCTCTGTTTTCACCATGAATTGTATCCATTACAGATATTTTTCTCATTCTTCTTAGCGCAAAGAACGAAAATAATATCATGAGTAAAGTGAATAAAAAGCTCATTAGAATTCCAAGAACAATAAAGACTCCTGTCCTTGGTGTCAGGGTATTAACTATAAAATGATTAATCATAAATCGAGAGAGTGGTATTCCAAATGCTATTCCCAGAACGCCGCTTAACACGGCGAATGCAATATACTTAACTATGAATAGCGATTTATATGCCAGGCTGTCCACACC
>DFEN01000152.1 GCA_002368685.1 Lachnospiraceae bacterium UBA3801 | reverse complement strand
GGTATACTTTATTTCCCTAGAATTAATCCTAATATGGATAAGCTTGAGGGAACTGTTAAGTTATATAATAATCAGGTCTTTGTAGCAGATAACATTAAGGAAGTTATTCCAGAGTTCCTGCTTGTTCTTAAGGGCGTAATTGATTGTCCTGATCTACCTCTTAATGTTTCTAGATCTGCACTTCAGAATGATGGATTCGTTGCAAAGATTTCTGATTACATTACCAAGAAGGTTGCGGATAAGCTGATTGGTATGTATAAGAATCATAGAGATAGATATGAAGAGTTGTGGGATGACCTTAGTCCATTCATCAAGTTTGGTTGTCTAAGAGATAACAAATTTGATGAGAAGATGAAAGAATATATGATCTTCAAGAATCTTGAGGATAAGTATATAACTTTACCTGAATATCTTGAGGCTGCTAAGGATACTCATGAGAATCAGGTATTCTATATATCTGATGCGGAGACTCAGGCTAAATATATTCAGATGTTTAAGGATGAGGGTATTGATGCTATTTATCTGACTCATAATATCGATAATCCTTATATAACAATGATGGAAGCAAGGGACGATAAGGTTAAGTTCGCTCGTATAGATTCTGATGTTAGTGCTAACTTCAAGGGCGAGGCACTTTCTGAAGAAGATGAGAAAAAATATACAGATGCTCTTACTGAAATGTTCAAGAAGGCTCTGGGTGTTGAAGAAATCAAGATTAAGGTTGAATCTCTTAAGGATGAAAATGTATCATCAATGCTTACCCAGTCAGAAGCAGACCGTCGTATGGCAGAAATGATGAAAATGTACTCTGAGGCTGGTATGGGCGGTTTTGGTACGGATTTCGGAAAGAATTCTGAAACTCTAGTTCTGAATTCAAATAATAAGCTGGTTAAGTATATACTTGATAATCCTGAAGAGGATATCACACCAACAATCTGTGCTCAGCTATATGATCTAGCTGTACTTGCTAATAAGCCACTTACAGCTGAAGAACTTACAAGATTTGTAAATAGAAGTAATGATATTTTAGCTAAGCTCATTTAATTAAATTTAAATCAGGGAGAAAACTGTTAATGGTTTATAATAACGTACTAGAGGCCGTTGGTCATACACCAATGTTTAGGCTAAATAGAATGGTTGAACCAGATAGTGCAGAAATACTCGTGAAGTTTGAGGGTGTTAATATAGGTGGTTCAATAAAAACTAGAACTGCACTTAATATGATACTTGCAGCTGAGAAAGAAGGAAAAATCAAGGAAGATACTATAATAGTAGAGCCAACCAGTGGAAACCAGGGAATCGGTTTGGCGCTTGTTGGCGCTGTACGTGGATATAAGACTATTATTATCATGCCTGACTCAGTTAGTGAAGAACGTCGTAAGATAGTTAAGCATTATGGAGCTGAGGTTATCCTGGTTCATGATGATGGTGATATAGGAGCTTGCATAGATGAATGCCTTCAGACAGCACTTCGTATGCAGAAGGAAAATCCTAAGGTGTATGTACCGGAACAGTTTTCTAATCCTAATAATCTCTATGCTCATAAAAATCATACGGCACTTGAGATTATGGAACAAGTGGCAGGACCTATTCACGGTTTCTGCTCAGGAATAGGTACGGGCGGAACCATTACAGGTATTGGAGAAGTTCTAAAAGCTCAGTACCCTGATATTGAGATATGGGCTGTTGAACCTGAAAATGCAGCTATATTAGCGGGTGGAAATATCGGTACTCATCTTCAGATGGGTATAGGTGATGGTATTGTTCCAGATATACTGAATCAAACAATCTATGATAATATCTATATAGTTACTGATGATGAGGCGATTAAAACTGCTCAGAGACTTGCAAGAGAAGAAGGCTTTATGTGCGGAATATCCAGTGGAACTAATGTTGCTGCTGCGATTAAACTCGCTAAGAAGCTTGGTCCTGGTAAAACTGTAGTTACAGTACTTCCTGATACCGCTGAGAGATATTTCTCTACACCACTTTTTGAAGAGTAAGGATTTATTTATGAGAACTTTTAGAAACATTGTTATTTCTGTAATACTTGGTGTCGTTATATCCCTTGCAATCATTTATGTTCAGACTGGAATCATTAAGTCTAACATAACGGACTTTTATTTGGATTCACATGATAGGATAACCGTAAATGTTCTTGAACGCGGAAATAATATATATGTTTCTGATAGGGAAGATGTTCCTAAGAGTTCGATTGATAAAAGAAAAGATGCACTTGATCTTGCAGGAGGAGCATTTAAAGATTCAGATAAACAAATGAGGTCAAATGTAACTGGAATGGTTTCTGGTCTCAATTCGGCAGATATTTATGGCTTGGGAAGTGGTAAAAAAGTCTTAACTGATAACAGAGTTTATTATGACGAGACGGGAAAAAGTATCTTGATGGAAGATACATTAATATTTGTTAGAAGGAATTCTAATAACAAGGGTGAACTCTATTATACATTTCATGATGATGAAATGAGTGAAAAGATTAGAAAACTTGTTAATAAACAACGTAATGATAGCAATGACCTTGTTTTTACAATTGATGGAATATACGCAAAGGGAGATGAATTTATTCCGGGGAAGGTTTATTGTCAAAAGGTAGAGAATGGCAGAAAGTCCGACGTTGTTACACTTTATGAGAGTAACAAAACGGGCGAGGAGCTAAAAGAAGAGGGGTATGATTTTTATAAAGCAGATTCATTTAATCTTGGAGCTCCAACAAGATTTAGTACCTATTGTGAATATTATTATTCGATAGATAAGGAACAGTCGGATAGAATAGAAGAGCTTCTCAAACCATATATTGAATCTGGCATGCAGGATGGAGAAGGTGACTACATTGTTAATAACATTGGTCCTTTAGGTCAGGAAATGTTCTTTGTGTCTAAATATGTGTCTCCTGATACTGGCAAAGGCTATTATGCTGTTTCATACCAAAAAATAAATGTTTTATATGAGTCTGATTTGACTGGTGGAATAAAATCCCTTATGCTACCATATTTTTTCCTTTTTATAGGAGAGATGGTTTTGATAGTCATTGTCGCTATCGTAATAGCGATAATAGTAAGTGCTGTTATGAAGAAAAGACAGTAATGATTTTTCCAGAAGATAAGGTTAATATATGAATTTAAGACCTAAAAAACATTTTACACCTGTTAAGGGATGGATGAATGATCCGAATGGGCTTGTGTTTTACAAGGACAAGTATCATTTGTTTTATCAATATAATCCTTATTCTTGTGAATGGGACCATATGCATTGGGGGCATGCTATCTCAGAGGATTTAGTTAACTGGGAGCATCTTCCTATTGCTTTAGTTCCTGACGAGAATGGGGATATTTTTTCGGGCAGCTGTGTGGTGGATGAAGAAAATGTCTCGGGACTGGGTTCTCTCGAAAATCCTGCGTTACTTGCGTTCTATACATCGCATCATACTGAAACTAATAGGGAAGAACAGTGTTTGGCTTACTCGCTTGATGGTGTTAATTTTATTAAATTTAATAAGAATCCCATAATTGCTGGCTCTGCCAATTCTCCAGCAAGAGATCCTTTTGTTTTTAAAAACAAAATTCTTGGTGGATACTCGATGTGTTTTACAATTGAAACGAGTGTCCTATTTTATCATTCTAATAATTTAATTCATTGGAAGAAAACAGGAGAGTTCATATTACCTGAATGGTCATTTCAAGGGATGATCGAGTGTCCTTGCTTGTTTGAGAATAGTGGTAAGTTTGTTCTTATGATGAGCATGGATATAGCTGAGTCTGAGTATAATAAGTTCTCTGAAGATGTAATGCCTCATAATAGACTAATGCAATATCTCGTTGGCGACTTTGATGGTTATACATTTAAAGTTAGTCAGATTGATAAGGGACCATTACTTGTGGATAATGGATCTGACTTTTATGCTGGTACTTTATTCAGCAATATAGATGACATTATCTTAATGGCATGGATAGGTAATTCAGACACTTGTCTAAGTATACCTACGGAAGAGGAAGGATTCAAGGGAGCGCTTACTTATCCTCACAAGCTTTCCCTGGTTGAGACTGATAATGGCTACAGGCTTCATCATCAGTTTTATCCACAAAGAGAGAGTGGCTCCGATACCTTTATAAATGAATATATTTCATCTGACGGCTTAACCTCAATAACAAAATGCGGACAATAATAGTCATAGGAACCGTTCCTGCTGGAACCATTGTGTGCAGCGTGCATACCAAATGATTAACCTTATTCGATATAATTCGGATAAGGTTTTTTATTTAAGGAGGGCTTGTAACATGAATAATGGAAGAGGACAGTCAGGACTCGGTATAGCTGCATTAATACTAACTATTTTGGGGTGTACTTCTCTAATAGGACTTATTCTTGCGATTATAGATCTGGCTAATAAAGATGGTAAAGGTAAGACTTGTTCAAAGGTGGCATTGGGTATATGTGCATTCTGGTTTGTGATTGGAATAGTGGGTGGTATATTGAATCTTGGTAAGAAAGATAATGATACTTCAAATACATCTACTACAACTGAGGCAACAACCGAAACAAATGTAGATACAACAACAGAAGCTGAAGCAGAAGATACAGTTGAAGCAAAATTTGAAAATAACACTATAGTTACAGATGACTATACTATTGAAATACTTGATTATAAGGTTATTCAGCCAGGCGAAGAGGGGAACAAGTACGGAAGTGATCCGGTAATTGCTTTCTGGTATAACACGACTAATACATCTGGTAAAGAGATTGATCCTAACAGTGCATGGATATATATTATGAAGGCTGTTCAGGATAATGATCCTAATATGGTAAATGAGTTAAATGTTGGTATGCTTCCGGATGATTCGTTCGTTGATACTCAGATGAATACGATTAAGGAAGGTGGTACAGTAGAAAATGCTGTATCATATAATTTAAAGGATACAGAAACACCGGTCGAACTTACTGCAACAAACGGTATGCTTGGCAAGGAGATTGGTTCTCAGGTATTTGAGATAAAGTAGCTATACGATTGAAACGCTGGGTTATTCGCCCAGCGTTTTCTCTTTTTTAGAATATAGAAGTTCGTTTATTTCTGTAATCGTAAGCCCTCGGTTTATTGAGTAAATAATAATTGAATCCCTCATATCTTTAGGATATAGAGTGGCGAGTTCGAGAAGCTCTAGATATCTAACAGTTTCAGCGATATTTAGCTTGCCGGCGATACAAAGTGATATTGCATTATCTCGTCCGGGTCTTCTGGTTCCATTAAGCATCTGATAACAATATGTTCTGTTCAGTCCACTATCTTTAACAACATCATTTTTGCTTACGGAGTGATCCTTGATGACGGTTAAGTAGTAATCTAGATAGTTTAAATCCTTATATTTCTCAATCTTTTCGAGGTATTCATCAAGAGGCTTATCACTATCTATCTCATTTAGAATATTCATTAAATCATTTGTTGTTTTCACTTTGTAACTCCATTATAATTTTATAGTATGATTCAGTGATAATTATATTAAAACAAAAGGCGTATTACAATGAGTAATGTTCAATCTGTAATAACTGAATATCTTGAAAATTCATATATAGTTGAAAAGAGTATGAATGAAGATCAGACGATTCAGCTCGTTAGAAGTCGTATCGATGATAAGCTATATATTTGTAAGTTTCAGGATCATTATGACATAAATATCTATAATAAACTGAAGGCTGGTAATATTAAGGGGGTACCTAATATATATGAGATGATGGAGACTGAGGAGGGCCTTCTTCTAATTGAGGAATATATTAAGGGTACAAGTCTTACCGACATAGTTGCTCCTAATCTTTCAGATAAAATGCTGGAAGAATGGATATGTAATATTGGCTGTGACATTTGCGATATTCTAAATGTTCTTCATACGATGAATCCACCAATTATACATAGAGATATTAAGCCGGATAATATTATTCTTTCAAAGGACGGCTTATATTTTGTCGATTTTAATATATCTAGAGAGTATACCGGTGAAAATAAAAGGGATACTCTAATTATGGGAACCAAAGATTTTGCTGCACCTGAACAGTTTGGTTTTAAGGAAAGCGATATTAGAACGGATATATATGCTGTAGGGGCGACGCTTAAGTATTTATTCGATAAATGTAATTGTAAATCAGAAAAGCTCGAGAGAGTAATTAGTAAATCAATGAACTTTACTCCAGAGAAAAGATACGATAGCGCCAGTGATATGAAGACTGCGCTTAAGTCAAAGGGGGCATTCACAATTGGTTCTTTTAGGAAGTTTCTTCCGCCTGGTTATAGAAGGGGCAAGCTCCTTAATATGCTAATAGCGACACCAGTTTATGCGATTTTCTTATATGTTATGATTAACTTCGA
>DFEN01000094.1 GCA_002368685.1 Lachnospiraceae bacterium UBA3801 | reverse complement strand
TCTGGCTGACATACTTCGTAAGAAGGAAGCTGAATATGGTCACGAGATATTCCTCATCACAGATGAGCCTTACAGAGAGATTGTATTTGAGGGTGTTGATTCACCATTCCCTTCAAAGTTCTATGATAACTCTATCTGCTGCTACTCCTTCAGTAAGTCTTTATCACTTCCTGGAGAGCGTATAGGTTACATGGCTGTTAATCCTGCAGCAAAGGATGCAGACTACATCGTTCCTATGGCAGGTCAGATATCAAGATTCACAGGCCACAACTGTCCTACTGCTCTTATGCAGCTTGCAATCGAGAGAGTAATCGATGAAACAAGTGATCTAAGTATATATGAAAAGAATGCAAACCTTCTATATGATGCATTAACAAAAATCGGTTACAAGGTAGTTAAGCCAATGGGTACCTTCTATATGATGCCTAGAGTACCATCCAAAAATGGCGACGCCAATGAATGGTGCTGGAAGGCAGCTCGTGAGCTGGGACTTATAACAGTACCTGGAGACAGCTTCCAGTGTCCCGGACATTTCCGTATCTCCTACTGTGTACCTACTGAAATGATTGAGAAGGCTATACCTCTTTTCGAAAAGGCATATAATTTCTAAGACTCTATGGGTTAAGGTTTTATTGGGGGATAAAACTTATTACTGGAGGATTTCTACTTTATGGAAAACACAAGCATGACTATTGATATTACCGCTGGGGTGGATATGGGACCGGAGAGACTTGCCGGAATACTCGTACATCCAACTTCATTTCCCGGACCATATGGAATCGGTGATCTCGGAAAAGAGGCATATCAATTTATAGACTTTATGGCGCAGTCAGGAATGAAGCTGTGGCAGGTTCTTCCGCTGGGACACACAGGTTTCGGGGATTCACCTTATCAGCCATTCTCTTCCTTCGCAGGTCAGCCACTTATCATAAGTGTCGATCATCTGAGGGAGCTGAACCTCTTAAATGATGATGACTTTGCAGCAATGCCTCAGTGGAACCCAGAGGACATTTGCTATGGTGATGTAATCGAATTCAAAACCGGACTCTTCAAGAAGGCTTATGAAAGATTTCTTGATGAAAATATCCATGACGGGCTCTCAACAAACAACGAGCTCATGGAACAATATGAAAGCTTCAAGAAAAATAGCACCTGGCTTAGAGACTATGCTCTCTTCATGGCCGGTAAGGATTACCACAATGGAGCTCCATGGTATATGTGGGAGGACACCCTAAAGAATCCTACCGCAGCACAGAGAGCTAAATGGGAAAAGAAGCTCGAGACAGAAATCGGATACTACGAATTCCTTCAGTTCCTCTTCGACTATGAGTGGATGAAGCTTAAAAAATACGCAAATGATAAGGGTATTAAAATAGTTGGTGATATTCCTATCTTCGTTGCATGGGACAGCGTTGATGTTTGGGTTAACAAGAAGCTCTTTAGCCTCGACACAAAGGGATATCCGACAGTTGTTGCCGGAGTGCCACCAGATTACTTCTCAGCCACTGGTCAGCTATGGGGTAACCCACTCTACAAATGGTCAGAGCACAAGAAGACAGGATATGAATGGTGGTTCGCTCGTATCAAGCATCAGCTACAGCTGACTGACTATCTCAGAATAGACCACTTCAGAGGTTTTGATAAATATTGGGCAGTTCCTTATGGCGAGCCTACAGCAGTAAATGGTAAATGGATGAAGGCACCTGGAGAAAACTTCTTCACCATGCTGGAATCTACACTTGGTTACCATATGCCTATTATCGCAGAGGACCTGGGAGAGATAGACCATTCAGTTGTTGCACTTAGAGACAAATTCGGTTTTCCTGGAATGAAGATACTTCAGTTCGCATTTGAAAATCCAAATGAGAATAACTTCCTTCCACATAACCATGTAAGAAACTGTGTATGCTACACAGGTACACATGATAACGATACTACTCTCGGCTGGTACAAGAACTGTTTCGAACAATCAAGAGATAAGCTGAGAAGATACTTCAGTACTGACGCCAGCGATATTTGCTGGGTAATGATAAGAGCCTGCTTCGGTTCTGTTGCCACTATGGCAATCGTACCTATGCAGGATATACTGGAACTTGATTCATGGGCAAGATTCAACACTCCTGGTGTAGGAGAAGGAAACTGGTCCTGGAGATATAAGCAGGAAGCACTTACCGAACACCTCTCGAGTAGACTGTATGAAACCGCAAAGATGTTCGGTCGCTAAAAGCAATCGACACTCCTGTTCAAGTAAAATGTAGGAGAATATAATATGATCAAATTAGTAATCGCTGGCATTTACGCCGTTTTAGCCGTTATTTTATGTCTGCCAGTTCATTTAGTATTATGGCTCAGCATCAAGAAAAACCCATATAAGGGTTGGACCAAGAGTTGGAAATTCATTCGAGGATTCTTCAACGGACTGATTAAAATATCTGGTTCAGACATAGAGCTACGCGGAATCGAAAATCTAAGTGAGGTTCCTGCAGATAAGGGAATCCTATTTGTCGGAAATCACACAAGCTTCTTCGATGTCATTATTCTACAGACTATCGTTGATAGACCTATCGGCTTCATAGCCAAAAAAGAATTCAAGCGTGTTCCACTCTTCAACTGGTGGGTTGCAGATCTTGGAAGCCTCTTCTTAGATAGAAAAAATGTCAGAGCCGGCCTTGAAACTATCAAGCAGGGTACTGATTATATGAAGAAGGGTCTATCCCTTGGACTCTTCCCTGAAGGAACAAGAAGCCACGATGGAAAGCTTCTGCCTTTCAAAAAGGGTGGCTACAGAATGGCTGAAGAATCAGAGAGCGCTATGGTTCTTGTTGCATTTACCGGTTGCGACGATATATTAGAGAACAACAAGCCTCTCGCCCTTAGAAAAAGACATGTAATTGTCGAGTTCAGCAAGCCTTTCTATCCTCACGAGCTGGATAAGAAGGATAGGCGCGACGCATATGATGAAATCCCTACTCGTATTCAGGCTATGCTGGATACACACAAATAGATAAACCAAGGAGGAAATTATGATACTATTAAGTAAAGCCGTAATAATAAGTATAATAGTACTGGTAGTAATGATTGCCATACTAGTTGCATTATACTTTTTCGGAAATAAGCTTCAGGAAAAGCAAATGGCCCAGAGAGAACAGATTGATGCTGCCTCTCAGCCAGCGACACTCTTTATTATTGATAAGAAGATAATGCCTATGAAGGATGCCAAGCTCCCTAAGATGGTAATGGATCAGGCTCCAAAGCGTTATCAGAGAGCTAAGATTCCTGTAGTAAAGGCTAAGGTTGGTCCACAGATCATGACACTCATCTGTGATGAGGGAATCTATGATGATGTTCCACAGCACGGCGAAGTAAAGGTTATGCTAAGTGGTATCTATATCACTAGTGTTAAAACTCTTCACAAGAAGACAAAGAAAATGCAGGAAGCCGAAGCTGCTAGCGGTAAGAAGCGTAAGAAGTCTCTACGCGAGAGACTCCTTAGTAAGCAGGCAAGCTACCAGAAACAGCTTGATTATGAAATAGCCACAAAGAAGTCTAAGGAAGAGGCTAAGAAACAGAAAGCCGCTGAAAAGAAAAAGAGAGAACGTGAGAAGAAGATCACAGTATAAATCATGAAACTAAAATATATTATATTTGCATTTGCATCAGTTTTGATTGCAACTATTTTAAATGTAATATCGTATTTCGCCGCCTTTGCCATTACTGTAATGACAGGCGGCGTTAATGTTCTGGAAACAGAAAGCGCTCTGGTTAATCAGGGTATTTTTAACGTTGTCCGTTATCTCTTCATAATAGTTATCTTCGGATGCATCTTCTATAGAATCATTTACTATTCAGATGGAGCATCTGACAGAAGAGAAAGTGTAAAAGACTCATTTAAGTTTGTTATTAAACCACTTAATCTCGTCCTGTTCCTACTAGGAGGTCTTGCTATCCAGCTCGGAACAGACGCAGTTCTATACATACTTGGAACAGCCTTCCCAACCACCTTTGCTTCCTACAAGCATATGATGGAAACTTTTTCGGGAAGCCACTCCCCACTTTTTATTATCACAACCTTTACTCTTGGACCTATCGCCGAAGAGCTTATCTTCAGAGGCGTCACACTAGAGCTTCTACTTAAGGGCTTCGAGAATAGAAAAAGAGCCGCCCTTCTATCAGTTCTGATCCAGGCAGCTCTGTTTGGTCTATATCACGGAAATATCGTCCAGGCAGTTTATGCATTTATATTTGGAATCCTACTAGGAATTCTAGCTGTTAAATCAAAATCCCTAGTTCCTTCTATCCTGCTTCACGCTGCAATCAACGGAAGCCTCTATCTGATTCCTGAAAATGTATTCTTCAGCATTCAAAATGCTGTACTTGTCGGAACCCTTTCAATCACTATCATGATATCAGCTATAGTTATACTCTTGCAGAAGTATAAAAGCCATGTCTCTTAAAGGACATCTCTATTAACTCTTCAACATATTCCTCCATACTATGACCTGCATTAGCCATAAGCATTGGATACATACTGATGGAAGTATGTCCTGGAATAGCATTTATCTCATTGAATATAACTCTATTAGTATCCTTCTCAAGGAAGAAATCAACTCTTGAAAGCCCGAAGCAGTCACACGCTCTATAGATGGCTACCGCAGTCTTTCTAATCTCCTCCACCTTATCCTGAGGTATATCTGGATCAAGGACTGTCTGGGAATCTGCATTATTATACTTTGCATCAAAATCATAAAACTCTGCCGCTGCAAGTATTTCGCCAACTCCTGTCGCAAATGCTGTATCTCCATAACCGAATACAGCGCACTCTATCTCTCGTCCAACTATAGTTTCCTCAACTAATATTTTGCTATCGTGCTGAGCCGCAAGCTTGAGACCTGCTACAAGCTCTTCTCTATTATGAGCCTTAGTTATACCCATAGATGAACCTGCACAGGAAGGCTTAACGAACATTGGATATTCTCTCTCAGCCTCAATTCTAGCAACTGTTGCATCTATTTTATCATCTGCTGTTTCAAAGTCTCTAACACCAACATACTTTGCCTGAACAACTCCTATGCTATCAGCTATAACCTTAGCAAAGAATTTGTCCATTGTAATAGCAGAGGACAAATGTCCGCATCCCACATATGGAATATGCGCCATCTCAAAGAGCCCCTGAATAGTTCCGTCCTCTCCAAAAAGACCATGCAGCACTGGAAATGCAACATCCAGCTCTCTAACCTCGAAGTTCTCTCCTCTTCTGATAATAAGCTTATGATCCGTATCAGGAGACAGAATAGCTCTTGGCGTATCTTTATTTATATTCTTCTCCCACTCAAGATTACTTATAGTCTCTGGATTCTCAACAAGTATCCAGTGGCCCGCCTTTGTTATACCGATATATGTTATATCGTATTTATCTCTATCCAGTGCACCCGCCACTGTTGTAGCCGACACACAGGACACATCATGCTCGCTGGACTGTCCTCCAAATAATAATGCTAGTTGAATCTTACTCATGATTTCCTCCTAATACCTCTAGCTGATTATTTAATCAGTAATATTTCTTCTTCTACCCAAGTTCAAAAACTAACTGACGCCCTTGCCGATTGCAACGGACGTATAGTAAACCCGCTCACTCCCACTCCCGAGTAGCAGTTCAGTGCAGGCCTGAATAGTCGCTCCAGTCGTATATATATCATCAATAATAAGTACCGTACGAAGCCTGCCGCCTTCGTCGACTATATCCTTTAGAACTTCTTCATTTATGCTAAAGGCGCCCTTCATGTTTTTCTCTCGTTCGCCCTTACCGAGCTCCTTCTGCGGAGGAGTATCGTAGTCTCTGGACAAAAGATTAGAAATAACCGGAACGCCTAACCATTTAGCAACTGGAGTCGCAATAAGTTCGGCCTGATTATAACCTCTTGTAGTATATTTCTTACTATGTATAGGAACAGGAATTACTGCATCTATAGCAAGAGTCTTAAACTCATTTCCATATCTACTAATTATTTCCTCGCTATAGAATAGAGAATATTCCTGTCGACCATTATACTTGTATGCCATCAAAGAATCAACAATTGGCGGAATATATGAGAAGACCGGATAACCCCTAAGGAAGCTTTTCTTTCTTGCCGCACAGTCTTTACAATATTCCTGTTCTTCCAGTTCAACCTCCTTGCCGCACTTTAGGCAAACCGGTTGACTAATATATGGCAGTTCCTTTTTACAGTTGTCACATATAGTTTTCCCTATCTCTACCACTTCATCGCAAATAGCGCAGCGTGGCGGAAAAAGGGCATCAATCATCTTCGTCGCGAACTCCTTCAAATTCTATATCCTCATCAAAAAGACTCATGTATTCTTCCTGTTCTGACTCGCATGCAAACTCCCGAATCCTATCCTTAAAAGAAGTATATCTCTCCTGCTCGAATACATTATCTATCATCTTGTTAACTATCCTGCTGTCGCCTATTATCACAACCAGATTCTTAGCTCTAGTTACCGCTGTATATAACAGATTTCTATTCATCATTTTAGCAGGGACTCCTAGAAGCGGAATAACAACTGCAGGATATTCCGAGCCCTGTGACTTATGTATGGTGATAGCAAAAGCATGCTCCAGCTCATCCAGCTGAGAGTATTCATACTCGGCAACTCTACCGTCATCAAAGGTAACTACTACTCTCTCATCAAAATCATTTATTTGGGAAATGATACCCATATCTCCGTTAAAAACTCCAACACCCTGATCAAGAATGCCACTACGGGTGCTTCCACTGAAGACCTTCCATTCCAGCTTATAGTTGTTGCGGATCTGCATGACCTT
>DFEN01000107.1 GCA_002368685.1 Lachnospiraceae bacterium UBA3801 | reverse complement strand
GAGGTTGGCGGAGACTTCTATGATTACTATATGCTAGATGATAATCATCTGGTGATTCTAATAGCAGATGTATCCGATAAGGGTGCAGGAGCTGCATTCTTCATGGCTATATCCATGACACTTATCAGAGCCCGTGCCAAGATGGGTGGAAATGCAGCCGAAATCATTAAATATGTAGATGACGTGATTGCTGAGAAGAATAGCGAGGGAATGTTCGTAACAGTATGGATGGCAATAATCGACCTAAGCACAGGACATGTAAATGTATGTAATGCAGGTCATGATTATCCGGCAATTATGAAGGGTGGAGAGGATTACTTCGTAGATAAGACCTCCCGTCACGGTCCACCTATTGGATTTATTCCTGGTGCCAGATTCAAGGATTATGAATTCGATATTAATCCTGGAGACAGAATATTCCTATATACAGACGGTCTAAATGAAGCTAAGTCTGCCAGTGGCGAACGCTTCGGCTTAGACAATATACTTGAAACTCTTAATGCTCATAAGGATGCAACTAATGAGGAACTGGTAGAAGCTATGATTAAGAGAGCGGATGCTTTCGAAGAGGGCGTCCCACAATTCGATGATAGAACCATGCTTAGCTTCACATATATAAAAAAATTGTAAATTCATATGGTGTCAAAAGGTACTTTTGACACCTACATCATAATATTTGTTACGCTTTTGTTGCGCATTACACTGTATACTGTATATATAACCTTACAGTATATAGAGAGAGGTAATAATTATGAAGGATAATAACGATTTAGAAATGGACATGTTTCCTTCTGGTGATAATGGCCAGGGTGGACAGCAGGGTCAGGGCGGTCAGGGTCAGAATGACCCGAATGTAGCCGTTAATCCATTTGAGTGGATTACCAATGAGAATGCTAATGATGTCTATAACTATGCTACCGTTCCTCCTACACCTGAGGAGAAATTCAAGTATCTGCTTAATTCTGCCAGGAATGAACTAGATACTATAGATTATAGTGTTAGTCCACAGCAGCTTCTAACTAAGCAAGCCCTGATTGGTGCTTACTTAGGAGAGGCTATAAATATAATTGATTATAATCCACAGCTTAAGGCTATGTTTTCGGAGAATTACAGTGAGAATCTGATGCAGGAAATAAGTCAGGATCCATTCGGTGGTGCTAGTAGATTCGTAGATGATGCTATGATTAAGGTTGGAATGAAGCAGCCAGAGGCTGAAGCAAAGGCTGAGAACGAGGCGAAGCCAGAGAATGAGCCGAAACCGGAGAAAGAAGCTAAAAATAATCCTCAGGGGGGAGATATTGAGGATGATTTAGAAAATCTCAATATCAATGAAGAGAGAGCCAAGAATGATGGTGATTTCAGCTATGAGGCCAATAATAACCCATCCTCTAATGCTGGAGACGGAGATGAGAATGAGGATGACCTGGAGAATCTGATAGATCCACAGGATCTGGAGAAAACCATAGCGAATTTCGAGGCCGAGAAGGAGAGGCTCAGGAAAGAGAAGGAGGCTCTGGACGCGGAGAGAGCTAAGTTCGAGGCCGAGCAGAAGGAAATACGTGAGGGCAAGAAGGATCTACCTGAAGTGAATGGTAGAAAGATTAAGCAAATCAAAACAGTTGAGGATGTATTAAAGGACAGAAGCTCGCCTGATAGAGGTTATCAGGATTCGGAAATCAAGAATGACTTAACCGAAACTCAGTTTAAGGATGTTAAGAAGCTTAAATACATGTGCAAGAAAGCGAACACAAGTGTTAAGAAGTCCCCTCAATTCAAGAAAATGATGAAATCTCTTGAGGAACTAGATACATTTATGGAACAGATTCGCGGCAGAACTAATCTTACAGCTGAGGAAATGGAAATATATGATAGACTGTCTCTCAAGGCTTATAGAGCGTCGAAGGAATACAAAGAGCATAAGATGGAGCAGAGAGAGAAGCGCTTCGAGAATGCTAAGGTAGACGAGAAGACAGGCAAGAAGGTCGGAGAAGACGACTATTATGATAAAGAGGATCAATACAGAACCAAATTAGCTGATAAGATAATGACTGATGTTCAGAATATGCGCCAGGAAATGTTCCAGAACCAGCTAGATAAGAAGGCTGAGGAAATGAAAGCCAAGTGCGAAGAGGAAGTGTCAAAATGCTCTGAGGCAAGAGAGAGTATGGCAGCGTCAGTTGGTAATGATGCGGAAATGCTTCAGGATAATGTTGCCAGTACATTATATTACCAGAATAGGATGGATCAGCTGAAGAAGGCTGGGGATCTAAAGCTTAAGCCAGGCGAGACATTAAGTATGGCAATGAAGAGACTGGATAAGTCAACAGAGCCTAAAATGAGTGAGATTGCTAAGATTAAGTCTACAAATGTTACCAAGGATATCGTTATAAATGGCTTGGTAGATCCTAGCAAGGCTGTAACTAATGAGGATATAGATAAGGCTTACAAGGCTGAAATTCAGAAGATGGCAGGTAAGAAGAAGGCGCCTGTCATCAAGAAGAAGGATCCAAATGCAGAACTTAAGAAGAAGGATCCAAATGCAGGCAAGAAGGCCCCTGGAATGTAAGGAGATGACATGGATACTGCTGATATAGCAATATTTGACAACCTGCTGGAAAGCACAACAGACGGTATATGTATCATTGGCTATGATGGAATTATCCGAATGGAGAATAGTATAGCGTCTGGGTTAATTGGGGAGAGAGAAGAGCTGACCGGCAGGAAGATGTCTGAGCTGATAAGCGAGGGCGACGAGAATGATGACTTCTTCGAATGTATAATAGACGCAGTATTTAGTAAGGAGAGAGTGAGCAAATTAGTGCCATTTTACAGAAATGGCACTAAGCACTTTCTCCGTCTTGTCGTGTCTCCACTTAGTAATAGAGACGAAAATATAGCAGCTATAGTTGTATTCAGTGAGGTTACAGAGCTAATGGAGCTCGCCAGGAAGAATGAATACTTAACTAATAAGCTGATTGAATTCATAGATAGATTTGTGAAGATGATGGTAAATGCCATCGATAAGAGATCACATTATAATGCAAACCACACTAAGAATATGGTTAGGTATGCTACGAATTATCTTGATTATCTCGAGAGAGAGGGACGACCAATTGATCCATCTAAGAGAGAACCATTTCTAGCAAGTGTGTGGATGCACGATGTAGGTAAGCTTCTAATATCTATGGAGCTAATGGATAAGCCTACCAGACTAGGTGATGCAGAGAAGGATTTAAGGCACAGAACAGAGCTTGCCATAGTATGCGAGAAGCTGAAAATGGCTGAAAATCCGGATGACGCCGAGCTATGTCAGGAGGCTAGAAATAGGATTAATAATATAGAGTCTGCAATGGACTACATATTATCAATAAATACAAGAGGACTGGCAGATGATGAGATGATAAGTCGTGTTAATGATTTAGCCGATATACCATGTCTGACATCATCTGGAGATACCGTTCCACTTCTGGGAGAGTATGAGAGAGAAGCTCTTACAGTGAGTAGAGGTACTCTTACAGCTGAGGAACGTAGACACATACAGTCACATGTGGTACATACATATGATATGCTTAAGGACCTGGGGTTAGAGGGACCATATAAGGATGTACCTAAGTGGGCAGGTGGTCATCATGAATTCCTTGATGGCAGTGGCTATCCTAATGAAATTGGGGCGGATGACCTGACCTGGGAGACCAGGCTGCTAACCATCATAGATATATATGATGCACTAACAGCAGAGGATAGACCATATAAGCCACCACTTCCGGCTGAGAAGACATTTGGCATACTTAGAGAGATGTGCCAGGAGGGCAAGCTGGATAGTGAGATACTAGAGGATTTCATTATTAGTGAGGCTTGGAAGTGATTTAGAGTTATATTGTGGGAGGAAGTCACTATGGGTGATAACAAAGAGAAGGAAGAGAAGAAGAGTGCTCTAGAGATGATAGATAGCTCCATTAACCAGGTTAATGATCGCATCTATGAGCTCCAGTATAGGCTTGATAAGGAGACTAATCCAGAGGAGATAACTCGTCTTAAGAATGAGATAGGAAATGCCACTCAGCAGCTTAACTACGTTAAGGGTGTGAAGCTCGAGTACGAGGACCAGATAAATCAGGCTGAGGACGACGAGAGGAAGAAGAAAATAGAGAGTATCGTGAAGATGGCTCTATTTGCTGGAATTATATTTGAGAATAACCGCATTAAGGCTGAACGTGACAGGGTAATTGACAAGGATCGCGAGATAGTTCATCAGGCTCAGCTTGATGTGGCTGTTAAGAAGATATTTGGAACTAACGAATTTAGATTCGTTACAGAGGATATGGTTGAGGATATCCTGCTAAATGAGGAATTCCAGGATATGGCTGAGCATGATCCTAACAGACTTATGCGTGAGGAGCAGGCAGTTAAGGATAAGTATACACGTACTATGTCACGTACTCTCAGTCTGGCTGGTATTAATGGAGATATGAGCTTCGATGAGATGGAGGAGAAATTCCGTAAGCTCATGGAGAAGAAGGGGGCCTATGAAGTCGTAGTCGAGAAGATTAGGACTCAGATGGAACCACTTCTGAGAGATGCTGGAGATGAGGTAGATAAGAAATTCTTCGATGAATTTATCAAGGAAGCACTGGAGCTTAATCTGGAACTCAAGGAAGTAGAACGTGAATTTGCTCTGGGAACCAGTGATTTCAAGAAGGGTAATGGATATACCCGAGAGCTAATCGCTAAGGAAGAGGCTCTATATAACAAATTCAATGAATATATGAATGGTCATGCCATGGTAAGAGCTATGGAGACCGCTGACAATACAGATGATAAGTCCAAGAAGGTTCATCAGATATATGCCAGATGTCTGGAATTTGTAAATCCACTTAAGGCTCAGCTTCGTCGAGATAAGGATCTCATGGAGAATAATGAGCTTCGTACCAAGATGGAGATGTGGCAGGTATACGAGAAGCTTCCTAAGGGAACAGCTCCTACAATCAAGAAGATTAAGGCTGCCGCAGATGATGAGTATAAAATGTGGGCCAAGGTTGACCGTATTGTTAGAAGTGGACTCGAGATTGGTGGTATGTATGATGAGACTGCAGGCTACGCTGCATCTCAGATACAGAAGGTTAATAATCTTGTTAGAGCTAAGAAGCAGAATAAAACTATTAAGAATTTCACTGATGCTGAGAAGCAAACAGTTAAGGAGCAGCTGGCAGCACTGGTGCTTCACCAGATTATTGCTGATGAGTCGAGCGCTCCATTAAATGCTGATAAGAGTCATTATAAGAAATTCGTATCAGCAAGACTTAATGCTATAGGCAGAAGAGACTTATTCTTCAGCACTGCCAGAGATTTTGCTAAGTCTAAGGAATTCGAAACAGTATATAATAAATATATGAAGGGTGGTAGATTTGATTCCAAGATAGTCAGGTTCATGTCGGAGGATATGGAGAAGAAGATGGCTAAGGAGATCAAAGCACTAGAGCTTAAGAACTCTGCTAAGAAGGATTTGGACAAGAAACCACCAGAGCTTAAGCCTAATAAGTAAGGATAAACTGAAGAAGAAAGAGATGAGCAGACCAACTCTTGGTATTTAAATATGATACCAATGGTTTCATGAGGATTAATAATGAGAAAAAAAACAATTATCATTTTAAGTATTATTGCTGTAGTAGTTATCGCTGTAGCTATTTTTGCAGGAGTGAAGATTGCTAAATATCGTAGGCAGTTTAATAAAGAGTTTAGTGATACTAATTATCCTGTAAAGTATAGATATCTTCCAGAAGGTGGATTTGAATATAGTATCAAGGATAAGGCGAATAAGGATATTGACTGGGAAGTAATTCTTCCTGATGACGAGTATTTAGAGGTGAATACATCTAAATTTGGACGCAAGACTAAGTTTACTGTTACGCCGAAGGGAGCTGGTCTTACAACTATCAGATTCTCCAAAACTATAGATGTGGCTGGAATTAAGGTATCTAAGGTTAGTATTGATTATGATATATTGGTTAGAGAAGCGTCTGATAGATTATATATTAGTATTCTAGGTGAGGGTGATCTTCAAGAAAGAGACGATGTGATTGGAGCTGGCACAGATAATCCCGTTATTCTCTGTGGTGAGGCGGACTTCGAGGATAATCCTGATGGAATACCGGGTAATGTATATTTTGTAAATGGTATAGGTGACTGGGAGATTACTTCTCCTGATTATAGTGTGGCTGTTGCACAGTATATTGAGGAGGATAAGGAATACTATTCTGTAGCTATTGATGTAATAGGTGAAGAGGTAGAAGATAATTATACGTTAACAGATGCTGTTAGTGAAGAAGAGGAAGAGAAAAAATCTTCCAATATTGAACAGGTGGATCCAATAACATATGATAAGTCATATATTGCGTCACCGACTGTTGCAGAAGCATCTGGTACAGATGCAGATTCTCCAGTAGAGATTGTGGGAGAGGGAAAGCTTAGCTTTGTGAGCAAGAAGCTTGGCATCAATAGAATAGAGAAGGTAGTATTCTATAGTGATGGGCATGTTTCATTTTCTGAGGCAGAAGAGGAAAAATAATTTTTGATGTGTTGCGCTTTTGTTATTCATTTAGTGTTAGAATAATAACAACAGTTTGATTGATAGTAACATCTGGAGGATAAAAACATGAAGAGTTTTCTGATTAATAGGAGAAGGAAGAGAGTGATTGGAGCTGTTATAATGGCAGCTTGCATTGCTTTGTCCAGTCTATATATTATTCCATCTAATATTGATGTTTATGCTGATGATACGACAGAGACAACTGATACAGATAAGGCTGCTGAGAAGGCATTTACTCCTAAGACTGGTGTAGTTGCATTTTGGGAATGGGAGAGAATCAATTCCGGTAATATTAGAGAAAAGCTTAGTGATAATAAGTTTCATCCTGTTATTTTTGCAGGGACTAAGACTATAAATGGTAACCATCCATTCCTGTCATCCTATTCAGATAGAGATCACTGTTTCCTACCAACAAATACAGATTCATGGAATCAATATAAGGAATATTTTAAGTCTGTTCCAAATAATCCAGAGACTGAAAATAGCTATGAAGGACATTATGGTAAGAAGTCTAATGAGGAACATTCTACTTCGTATTATTTTAATGCTACATCTAGTGTATATTATTGTGGTACTAACGTAGGACAAAATGGAGTGTCGGACATCGATTATAATAGCAGTAAATTCTTTACCACAGGCAATTCAATGGGTGTTCCATGGATCAAGGTAGCTAAATGGGGAAGTGATTATGGTAGAACTATTATATCATTTACATTTCCACAAAAACAGCTAACAAATACAGAGGCTGTATTATATCAGCCTAAGAATAATAGTGACTGGTTTTTGCAGGCTTGTAGTACAAAAAATGGAGAAGCGCGTGACGAGCCAGCAAATTATTTAGTCCGCAACATGGATGACTGTATAAATGGTCATACTCATGATGGATACCATTTGGTTTTTTCAGGTGAGAATACTTATTTGATAACATATAATAATGATTATGATAATGATGTATGTAAGGATAATTTTGGGTCTAATGTTATCAATGGAGATACAGATTATTCTTATCTATGTTTAATGAGTAACACTGAAAGAAAGTATAATATTATTCCTCAGGGTTCAGAGTCTTCACCATGCTATAACAGGTCTACTATGAATTATTGCTATCATGCTTTCATAGGTACGCCTCACTTTTTTACTGCATTTATGACTCAGACAATTGGACAGGATCAATTCTTCCCTATAAGTGCAGCGGGCTTCAAGGATGATGATGGTATGGATGCTAAGTCAGAGGGTATGATGATTCCGAAGGGAGAAACAATAACTATTGATGGAGGAATTGTATCCCTATCAACTAATCTGATTAATAATGGTAATATTGTTATCAAAAATGGTGGTTCACTTGTAATTAAGAACGGTGGATGTGTAGGTCCATATACGAAGCAGGCACAGGGTAATATCACAGTTGAGGATGGAAATATAATAATTATGCCAGGTGGCAAGCTATGCTGTTTTGAAAATAATAACGGAACGCAGCTCACACTTACTAAGGGTTCATCAATTGTCAATTATGGATATCTGGCAGCAACTAAAATAAGTATGGCTGAGGGATGCAAAATAGAAAATCGTAAGAATGGGGTATTTTATGCCGGACTAGAGCGTAAGGATCCTCTGACATTTATGCATACTCAGAAATTCTCAAGTAGCTCAATTGGAAATACGCAGTATACGACAAAAGGATATACAATTGATAACATAAATCAATTAACCGCAAATAATATATATAATAAGATAACAGATTTTGATTCAGCATATGGAGTTATATTTGATAGCTGGAGCTGGACTAAATTTAGCGATTGCTATAGAGTTGATTTGAATCTACTTGTAGGTGGTTCTGGTTGGTACAGCTTCTATGTATATGATGTGTCAGATCAAGATGCGTTAAAAAAGAAAATATATGATGAGTCATTGGCAGAATTCGTTAATAGATACAAATTTAATGTTTCAGAACCGACAGTTGGAATAATAGGAGTGAAATGTCAACCGACAATCATAAATGAAAAAACGGCTAAATTTAATTATAAAAACGGTTCAAAAAATTTCGCGAATGATGCAATAATAACAACACCAACATATTAAATAATGAGTATATAGGGACGGTTCTCATATACTCACTTTGAAAAAGGTGAGTATATGAGGACCGTCCCTTATTATTTAGTGAGTATATGAGAACCGTCCCTATATACTCATTATAGTGTTTTCATTCGCTTGACTTCCTTCTTGGCCAGGTATTTGGCGTTATAAGGTGTTACATCGTCCTTCTTAACTGGCTCGAACCAGCCGTATTTCTTGCTAATGACATAGAGTATAATTACATATACCAGGTATATGATGGTACTCTCAATCAAGCTTTCCAGCTCTGCGTTCTTTTGAATCTTCGATATTCCAAATCCTGTTAGATAGAAGAGAGTCATATTGTTGGTTATATGGATAGCTGAGGAAGCCTCCAGTCCCTTAGTAATTACTACAGCTATGCACATCAGTGCGCCCATAGCTCCAACCTCGAGTACTCCATAAATATTATATGGGTGCTGACTCATAAATAGAACCATTGAAATGATTATTGCAATAACTACATTCTTGGTCCATGATCCGACTGCCTGGAATAATAGTCCTCTAAATATGTACTCCTCAGCGATACACTGAAGTGGTCCGAGTATTGTACATAGTATAAATCCGAGAATCGTGAACTTAGTAGGTGTCTTATCACCTGCACCGATAATTGTAATGATTGCAACTGGCAGGGCACTAACAACTAAGCATATTGCAAAGCATTTGAAGAATACTGAGAATCTCCATCCACCCCTTGCAGATGAATATGATGAAAGTGGCCTGTCTCGAAGTACAAGTGTTGCCAGAAATAGAGCTAGCAGCATACATGCGATTGATCCTAGGGACATAATGGCACCGGCTAATGAATATGCATCGAATCCGTCATATCCTGTCTTAAGCTGCTCATATACTTCCCTACCTCCAGGAACGATCATAGATGTAATAAGAGTCATGACATTAGAAATGACTATGAAGAATACTGCTGCAAGTAGTGCTGTTACAATAGGTCTGAACCATCTGTATGATTCGTACTGTCTAGGATATAATATGTAATCCTTCACAGTAGAAATTCCAGCCTCAGTAGTATTAGTTGTTGTTTCTTCATTTTTAATTTCTTCTGACATTATTATCTCCCTTCATAAGTAATAATTAAATCCTGATAATTATATCATATTTTTTCTCTAAAATCACTTATGACTCTTACTGTATTGTTGCTCTTTTGTTATACTTATTGTTATATAATACCTGTAAATGATAAGATAAATACACTATGGAGGTGCGTTATGAAGGATTTTGAAGATAATTTTATAAGCGGTAGCATAAATGATCCGGATGAGGATATCTATGAGTCTATTGAAAAGGAAAAGGAAGAGAAGAAGAAGCAGGAGGAAGAGCTTCGTAAAGAGTCCGAAAAGACCGAGAAGAAGATGAAGGAAGACGAGGACGTCATGTACCGTAGTGAGAATCTGGAAGAGAGATTCGACGATGGTATGGAGCCTGGTAATAAGAGAATGGCACAGGATGATATAAATAAATATATCATTTACATTCAGGCTAAGACCGGTCAGGATAAGATTGAAAAAAGCGTTCGTGAGAAGATAGATACTGTGGCGAAGGCGGCAGCAGCATATATGCTTCTTAAAGCAGACAATACTAAAGAGTTTAGTGAGTCACTTATAAATAAGAATGCTACAAAGGTTAAGCAGACTCTTGATCTGGCAAATATGCATGAGATAGAGCTGAATGATATGCTTAGAGATTCTCAGGGTGTCAGAGTTGGAGTTAATACCAGACTTAGAGACCTGTATGGAAGACCTCAGGATCTGGCAGGCTATGTAAAAGAGATGAAGCAGCTATATGACAGTCTTATGACTTCTGATAATAGAACTGCAGAATATAAGAATATGGTTAATTCCATTAAGGCTGTATCTGAGCTGGATCCAAATAATGCCATGCTGACAGAGGATGAAATTATATCTAAGAACTATAAGGCTATGGAAAGCATTGAGAAATACATGAAGGGCAAGAAGAGAGTGCGTAAGACAGATGTCGGCGTAGAGCACTTTAATAATGCTGTAGACGGTCTCTCAATCATGGCAAAGTATAACCCTATGCTTGCTGATAAAGCTCAGGCTATTGAAGATAGAATCAATGAAGTTCGTGGTTCTGAGGCTGAGAACCATAAGGACCATATATCTCTCGCAGACTTTGGTGCCGAGAGGGCTATCAAGGCTAAGGAAGTCCGTATAGAGAAGGCTAAGGAAAAGAAGCGTGAGATAACTATGGATAAGTCAAAGTATAAGCAGAAGGAAATGACTCATCCACACATTTAATAAGGAAAACATACCAAAACACTAGAAGGAATTAGTAGGAGATAGAGATTATGAAGGAAAATGAAGTACTTGCACCACAATATTACAGGCATACGTTATTATCAGAAAATGATCTCAAATATGTAAATGAAGAATGTAAAAGGGCATATACAACATACTCATGTAAGCTCAACAGACGAGCATCAATGGATACTGCGCTAAGAGCTTTTCTTATTGCGGATAAGGGATTTTCCATCGAGCGTGCTATGGTGCTGGATGATATTAGTAATGAGGATTATATGAATTACTTCAAGGAGTATATAAGTAAGTATCATAATCCTGAAAAGTCCGTAGAGGATAATCTTAAGGCTCTGGGTGGAATGCATGAGCGCTTATACGAGAAGCTGCAGGATTTTCAGATTCCTGATTTTGGTGGCGAGCTAAAAAACCGTGACCAGCTTATGGAGCAGGAGCGTGTTCTACATGGGCTGAAGAACTTTATGATTGATATGGGGCAGGATTACGAGAAGCTTGATTCAGGTAAAACTGAGCCTGATAAGAGACGTATGTATATGTCCGGTATGAAGGATACTGCTAAGTTCGAGCAGAATAGAGCTAAGGCAGTTATTTATAATCAGTATGTTCTAAGCAATATGACATACATCAATTCTCCTAATTATGGTAAGGATGGAGAATGCCTGGCACTTGATTTTCTTAAGGACTTTCATAAGCAGTACGGCGGTAAGAAGGTCTCAGAAATATCTAATACTGAGGTGATTAATGTAAATGTTGTAAATGGTACTATTCCATCTCTGACTCCTAAGCTCACTTCAAAGGATGATAAATCAGGAGGCTCGCCTGAATATGATAAGTACTTAAAGGGCGAGGTGGATACTTATCCTAAGAAGAAAATGTTTGAAGATTTGAAGGTGGGAATGAGACCTTCATATTTAGGCTCTGCTAAGGATGATGTACTTACAGAAACAAAGCGTGCCCGTGATGTGAACCTTTCTGAGTACTCAGATGTATTAAATGAGGATATTCTCTCTACAGATGATATGCTTAGTCTTCCGGATAATGTGAAAGAGAAGATTCAGGAATCATACTATAAGAGCTACAAGTATGTATACACAGGTCCTACCCTTATGACATATCTGCATGTGGTGAAGGATGAGTTTGATCTTTTCAAAACTGCAGATGGAAAGACTATACGTGAGGTAGTTGATGAGAAGTATCCGAATGCCAGTGATGCTGATAAGAATGTGGCTATGCAGCTTGAAACCATGCGTCATGCCATTACTTCAGGTATAGGATGTGACTATTTTGAGATAGATAACGATCTAAACTTTACACGTAAGTCAGGGGAAGTGGCAAAGCATCCTGATGACAGGCTTCTTCCTATGGAATTTGTAAATGAACAGCTTGGACTGATTAATGATACGATCATGCCATCCATGGAAGAATACTATGCTGCAAATAGTATCTCTTCCAGAGAAGGAAAAAATCATCATCCGGAAGATATAACAGCTGAGATGAGTATCGGTGCCACTCGTAGTCTTACTGCAGAAGGTCAAAAGCTTGGAGAATGCATGAAGATCCTGAAGAGGGGCTTCACATCTAAGGAAATAGATGATTTAGTTGCTGAATTTAACAGAGTGGCTGAAAATCACAATAAAACAGCTCCCGAAGGAGAAAAATGGAAGGAGCGAAGAAATACAACTTCTCCTGATGGCTTTACACGTATGGCTACATCCCTTGAAGAGCAGATGGCTTTTTATAATATAGTTATGCAGACTTATAAAAATAAGCCATATAAGCTGATTGGTACGGATAATAATATTGGAAATGAAATAAGTGAAGTAAAGTATACTTATGACAAGGATTTCGAAGAACTAACTACTAAACCTTATGATAAAAAGATTGAGAATTTAAAGAAGACAGCTGTTACTGATGATGATAAGGAAATGCTTGATCAGGTAAATAATCAGCTGAGTGAGAGAGCCGATTCTTACACCTTCTTTTCCAGTTACTTCTTTACTGATACAGCCGGGGTAATACTTGAAACCAGAGCAATCGAGTCAATGGATAAGCTGCAGGGGGGACATTATGGTAAGTATGGCGACATGCAGAAGACTGAGTCTCTACCTGGCTCTGAGATACAGATAACTGTTTCTACTAATCCTAAGCTGGTACAGGATCTGGAAAATAATCCTGTGACCATGTCTGAGGGTTCAAAGGCAAAGGTTCTTGAAACATTAAAGAAAATCAAGGAAGCAGGATATGTAGATAAGGATGCTCCTATTGAGCAAGGGACTAAGATATATGTACATGCGAAGCTTATTAAGGCGAGGAAAGAGCTTCAGAAAGCAGTAGATTCCGGTAGTCTGGATAAAATAAGAGTGGCTAAGGAAGCCTATGAGACTGAACATAGAAAGATGGAAGGGCTTTTCCAGAGCGTCAGAGAAAACTTTGGAGATATAGATGTGGCACCTGGAAATGTCTACACTGTCAGAAATGCTGACGTGCCACCTGAATTCTCTTTGGATACTCTGAATGACAGCAAGCTTAATGGACTTTATCAGGCTGCAAATGCATGTGAAAAAATGGGTATAACCCCTGAAGAATTTTTAGAGAATCCGGGAAAGCATCTTCTGGAATATGTAAGAAAAAGTATAAAGAATCATTCACTGGAGAAGTACAATAAAGGGGACTCATTCCTTTCGTCATATGAAAAGCTCTATGAGCGAAGTTACTCGACACATGATAACAAAAATAGAATTAATAATGATATTGGCCTGGGTGATACAAATCTGTACGTTAACAGAGTGCTGGATGGTATTATCCTTATGGAGTCTGATCCTGAGAAGAGGATGGAACTCGAAAGATATAAGATGCTTATAATAGATGAGGCGACGAACACTGTAAATCGAGAAGATACATATCAGAGTGCGCTGGCAGATATAGTAGAAGGTGAAGAAAAGGGTCAGGACTATAATGATCTTAAGGATGGCCTCAAGGAAGCATTCCTGGAGGGGGGCAATATAGAAAGAAGGCATTTGCCTGTAGTACAGACAGATGACCTTGGTGGTGTAATTCCTAAGACCTCTAATTACCAGGAGCTTCTATCCCAGAAGGATAAGTATAAGGATATAATTAAGAAATATGAAACCAGCTTAAAAGATCTGGAAAGAATTAATGAAGCCAATGAAAGAAAGTCAGATAGCAATAAAGAAAAAGATGATGCTGGAGATTATAAGCATCTGGAAACTATAGTAAATGCCGATGTGGCACTGGAAAGTATAGAAGAAAGCATGTTTGACTACCTGATGGCTCATCCGGAGGACAGTATGAAGCCGGAGTATAAGGAGCTTGAGAAAAAAGCTCTGGAGGCTCATGAGAATCTGGGGCTAAGTGGCAGATCTAAGGTGGTAGCTCAGTATAATAAGTGGAAGAAGGATTACAATTCCGAGCTGAATGTACTGGGGGATGATGCTAAGAATATTGATACTCGTTTTAATAAGAATATCGAAAGACTCCAGAAGAGAATTAATAAGGCTGTAAAGACTGGCAATCAGAAAAGTTTAAATGAGTCAGTAGAGATATTTAAAGATATGGTAGAAGATAGACTTAAGGATCTGGCTGATGATTACAGGCTGCATAGGGTTACAGAGAGTTATTATATAGAACGTACAGAACAGCTCCTTTCTATCAGGGAGAATCCGACTCGTAAGATGGGCAATATACCTAAATTCCTGAATCCAAAGGATCCGGAGAGATATGCCCGTGATACGAAGATGATAGGAGATCGTGTAAAGAATAATACAAAGGACCATTATCTTGATAATATTAAAAACTTTAAGAGATGGAAACTGCAGCAGAAGGATATGGAACTTCTGGAGGAGTCAGAGCTGTCAGCAGATGAGTGGAATGCTCTATATAAGAGTGAGATAGAGAGAGCCACTGCGGGTATTTCCCTTCCGGCCGGATACCGTGAGCTGGATAATAGTCTGAATTCTGATCTGAATCTTGGTTATGGCTCCATAGTCAATGAGGCAGATCTGGATGCCAGTGGAAAGCTGGAGTCCAGTGTATATGATAAGCCTGTTACTAATAAGAAATACACTTTAAAGAGTAAGATAAAGGAATTCAAAGCAGAATTCGTCGAGCCGGATAGTGATAGATTAGACAAGCATATAGAGCTTCTGGCTGAATGTATAACAGCTGAAATAAGTGAGAGGATGGGATCTCTCCCAAATGGTGTAGAGCAGGATGTATTTGCCCGTAGACTTCTTAAGAATCCGGATTTCCAGAACTTTGCTAATATGACTATTAATAATATATATTCGGAGTATGCGAAGAATGGAATGCAGGCAGGTATGAAAACAGCAGATACCATAATCACCCTTGTTCAGGATCAAAGTATACTGAAGGGCTGTGATCTAAATCAGAAATACAGGGAAAAGAATAAGGAAAAACTAAGTGATCCGAACTTCAAAGAGCAGGAGGTCCTTCCCGGAGACAGATACATGAAGCAGCGTTTCATAGAGAAAAGATATCCTAGACCAACCAGACACAAGGGAAATGAGCATGATAAAAGCCGGAAGGTATAAAGAGGTAATGATTTATGAAGGAATCAGATTTCGAAAAAGAATTATTAAATAGTGGAAATGATATAGAAGAAGATCTTGGAAATGATATAGAGCAGGATCTGGCTAATGGTACCGAGCAGGATATACAGAAGACTTCCGTGGTCATTAATTCAGATGGAATAATTCCTGGCGAGAAGTATGCTAATGGTTCATATATCAATGATGCAATATGGCGCACTCTTGAGCAGGTAATGGATGGCTATAATGAATACCGCAAGAAGAATGAATTACCACTGTTCAGAGTTTTAGATATGCGAAACTATATGATAGTTTGCTTAAATGGTAGAATGAATAAGCTTGCCGATCTGGGCAACAAGAATTCTATTGAATATTATGAGTGCGGTTTTCTGAGGAAGGCATTTGCTAATGGATGGACACCATCAGATTTGAAGCTCTTGTCTATGATTTTTGAAGAGGTTTATTCTGATAATATCTCACCTGATAGTGAGAAGATGGGGATAGAGCTTCTCAGTAAAATAGAGAGTACACCAATTACTTCAGTTGCAGATAGATATCAGTTACTGGTTGAAATTGGTGGTTTCACTCGTTCACTGGAGCTCTTCAGAATGAAGGCTTTCGAAAGTGTATTCAATGCATCGAGCCTAATTGAGCTCCGTCCAACAGAGTATGCGAATGATGAGAATTATGCTGAGTTCTATAAGAGTAATGGCTATCTAAATCCGGTTCAGCAGACTAAGAAGGGGTCGCCAGTAGAAAACTATCTTGATTTGATAAGTACGACTACTCTTTACCAGGAGCTAACGATAGAGCAGAAGCAGGCTGTAAGAGGCAAGAAGGATTATATTATGGCCAGGCTTTCAGATGAAGAGCTGGAAGAGTTTGATATACATGAGGGTCATAAGCATAATAAGATTACTAAGAGTAATCGTCAGGCAATCAAGGAAGTATTTGGC
>DFEN01000031.1 GCA_002368685.1 Lachnospiraceae bacterium UBA3801 | reverse complement strand
CAATGCATTGTAAACACTAGCATTGCGGCTATATTTATACCTTTTAGGTGTCAAAGATGGGATTATAATTTAAAAAAGAGGGATTTTCAACTTGAATCACATATTCACCCTGAGGTATATTAGGTGAAAAGCGAATTTTTTTATGGAAACATTTTAAAAAACGATGGTTGCCGGCGGGCTGCTGAAGGGAGCAAGCGGCAAGGGAGGCGGAAGAATATACTGTAGGGGAAATAATCGAGCTTATGGAGGGAAGCCTTTCATCCGTAGCATGTCTGGCTGATAAGAACTATGAATGCTCGAGACGTAAGAACTGCCATACCCTCCCGATGTGGGAAGAGTATGACAAGATGGTTCATGATTTCTTTTATGGAAAGAAGCTGTCAGATCTGCTTTAAAAAGGCGCCATTACCAGGGCATCCAGGAGCTTCTTCTCATCCCTGGTATACTGGCTGAATTTTCTATGCTTCGGAACCAGATTCCTTAAAACATCATATACCTGGACCTCTTCATAACCGAGCTCTATCTCATCCTTTTCAAGCCATCTTTTAAGTGAATCGCACAGCTCCGATGCGTTATACTTCTTCCTGTCCATAGCAGTTATAAAGGCGAATACATCTATCGCCTTAAGTTCCAGATACCACGCCGGATTCTTAAGACACTTATTCGGAGTTATTATTTCTAAATATTCATCTATACTTTTTCTCATATTATATATTCCTTTCTCTATGTCTGAATCTATGCTGATATGATAAGCCGTAGAGTCTGTTTGCCAGAGACATCACAAGAACATCCCTGGTCTTTGGTGGCTTATTTTTCACCTCTCTTACCATTTCTCCATAGGTCATATCAGGTGCTTTTCGGTCTTCACTGGCCTCATACTCCTCGACCGGCATTTCATTAACCGCATTTATAATATCCACCATATAACCCACACGGCTGACGTTGCCCATCCTCAGGTTATACAGCAGAGTATCTATAGGTATTCTTTCTCTCATTTCGTTCGCCTTTCTGCTTCATTAAAAGCTCTTAAAATCTTTATACTTTCATCTACTTTGTTGAAGACCTCATCGAAGCTGTCCTCATCCGCAGTGATAGTCATATTATTCCTTACCAGGAACAGGGTGACCGCTCTATTAACATTTGATGCAAATGTTTCATTACCGAATAAGAACAGACCATAATAATAGTCCCGGATTGCCATCTCCAGAACCTCCTGATCGAAGAAGCCATCATCCTCTATCTCGAGATTTGCCTTCAGATAGCTGATATAAGATTCATGTCCGACTATTATGTCATCACGGTCTTCCTCATCATAGCCTTCAGCATATTTATCGATATAAATGGCAGATTTCGAGATGGCCCCCTTGTCATTCGGAAGGAAGAATCCATCTCTGTCTACAGCTGCCATCGCGTCATTTAACCTGCCGATCATTCCCGGCATAGTGCATATCCCGCTATAATCATCCTTAAGCGCAGCATACCTGTTCTCAAACTCCGCTCTGTTAAGGTCTGTGACAGACATCTCGGCATATCTCTGAAACTCATGAAACGTAACCATCGTTTCATCTCTATCCTCACGGGACAGAGTTGTAAGCCTTATAACCAGATAGAAAAACGCCCTGTAGAAGGACGCCAGTCTCGGATTATTACTTACACACTCCCGATAGTCAGACAGATACAAATCATCCACCGCCTCCATCAGCTCATTTATAAAAATGTCAGTCTTATCCTGATTAAATCTGTAATCCTCCACCCCGTCCCGGGTGACCTTATCATGAGTAAAGGGCAGAAATGAAGACGCCAGATTGAAATACTTAATCCGAAGATTATGCGTCTGATAATCGATATCAAACGCTGTCTGGGATTCTTTCTGCCTCTGCTCGCGCGATAGCTTTTTCGCTTTTACTATAGCCATTATGACCACCTCCTTTCTTTTGATTATTCATGAGTCTAAACCACCTCATCATCCCATGTCTCATCTCTCATGTATGGAGGATAATATTTCTTCACCTTCATACCGCCCTTCGGATTACCGGCCTCAAAGAGGTAGGCTGAGTTCAGTGGAAGATTCAGGATTTTATAATATGGCACATTCATCTTTCGCCCTATATATTCCGCCGTCTGATTGTCCGACGTTCCGAGGAACAGGAAATGGTCCGAATTCGAGAGGATAGTCATAGCCTCCTGCTTGGTATAAAGCTCTTCAAGCTGTGTGACGGACTGAATGATTACCGACACAGAGATTTCTCTGCTTCTTATAACCGAGATTATCTTCGAGAAGTCCTCAATCCTGCAGCCCGAAGCAAAATCATCGATGATGAATCTCACAGGAACCCTAAGTCTCTTCTCCGGCTGTTTGTCAGCATATCTGATAAGCTTACCCAATACATCTCTGTAGAACAGACTTATGACCATATCCATACTGTCATCCACATCACTTACATTGAGGAATACAGCTGTTTTCTCTTCGCCCATCTTCTCAAAATCTATACTGCTTCTGTTACAGAATATATCCTTCGTTTCTTTACAGCTGAAGCAGCTAACAGCAGTTGACAGAAACATCATGATGCAGGAATAGGTCTTATCAGCGCCTGCTACAACCTTGAATCTTCTGAATCTGGATACCGCAAAGCTGTCCGGGAATTCCGACTCATGCTCCTTTATCAGAAGCTCGTATTTTCTGAGGTCATACAGGGTATCTATCAGCTTATTGACTGTTCCGATATGATGCTCCGATATAGGGCAGCTCTCCAGGACAAAGCTTATCACCGACGACAGGATTATCTCTGCGCTGGTACGCCAGAAGGGATCCTTGTCCTCCTTGACGTTTACATTACACATCATATGAGCCAGAGACATTATGTCCCTCTCATTATATGTATCGGTTTCGGCATCATATCTGACATATTCCAGCACGTTATAGGAGCAGGAATCCTCGCCGGTTACCACATCCAGCTTATAAACCTTGTACCCCGCCTTCTTAAGCTCATCCGCATGCTGTTCATACAGATAGTTCTTTGTATCGGCTATAACCATGCTGCCGCATTTCTGACTGATGAGAGGCTGAACATAGCCCGTCGTCTTGTTTCGGCCACTGCCTCCGCAAATGATGTCGTTATTATTCAGCTTCGTCTTATGAGTATCATTTGATACATAATACCCATCGGCCAGCATTCTGTACTCAGGATTACCCTCGTACTGATTCTCATTTACCTTATTTACGATTTCATTAATAGATTTTTTCTTCATAATTATCGCCTTTCTATTCTTGTGTTATTTCTAAAATCTACTCGTTGCATCTTTGTCAGCTTCAAGCACCACCCTCATCAGATGGCGCTAAGGACCTCGGTTGCGAGGCCGAACTCAATCGCTTCCTCAGCCGTGAACCAGGAATCATTCTTGGTCTTGGCATAGATGGTTCTGAGAGGTTTCTTAGTTCTCTCCGAGATTATCCTTGCCAGTTCTTCCCTGGTTTTCATGAGGTCCTCAAGTGTCTCCTTAACCGACAGCGCCTTGGACGGTTCTCCGGACATTCTGACTGCTGGGTCATGAATCATAATCTTCGAATGCTTCAGGACACATCTCTCATCACCGGCCAGGAAAAGTAAAGCCCCCATAGAAGCGACACTGCCGAGGCAGACCGTTCTTACAGGGGATTTAATCATTCTGAGCACATCATACAGTGCCAGACCAGAGGTTACTTCTCCTCCGGGAGAGTTGATATACAGCGTTATCTTTTCACCCGGATTCTGACGGTCCAGATACATGACTCTGGCTATCATCTCAGTCATGGAGTGTGCATCTACCTCGTCATCCAGCAGTAGTTCTCTATGCTTAAACATATAGTCATGCACGCTGTAATACTCATTTCTGGTACTGTTTTCTTCGATTATATTTATTCTATTCATTCTCTAGATTCCTTTCTTCTAAAAAGCTCATATCGTGGACACGCATCTTGCCGTCTCTACTATAGTCATAGGTTTTATTAATCTTCAGTACACCTTCAAACAGGAAATAGTCATAATCTTTCTCCTGTACGAAGCTATACCAGTATACCGGGAGTTTTCCGATAGTGAGCGCATCCAGCACCTCATCAGGGTTCTCCCGATCATGCTGGATAGCGAAATGATTCGCCAGATATTTCTCAGTCTCATACATGACTTCATCCGGTACATCATCTATCGTGCCGTAATCTATGCAGGTGTTAGTACCACTCGCATCATAGAAGGTAAGAACGACCAGCTTATCTCCCATATTGATACATTTTGTAAAACGTTCATCCGGAACATAATAAAAGGCTCTGCCGGTGTCGTAGACAGACACATGCTTAAAGCCCTCGCCGAACACCGACTCCCTCGACCTGATTATCAGGTCATATATATCTGTTCTGTCCTTATAGTCCAGATTATAAAGGTCTATAATGTCGTCCACAGAATATACATCATCCTCTCTGCTATGCACGGGATCTATGTCCGGCGCATCTACACAGTTGATTAATTCCTTATCGTACTGCATGATGAACTTTATCATGTCCGATGTCAGCTGGAATATATTCCTGTCCAGCTCTTTCCCGTAGAACTTCGCACAAAATGCTTTTATCCTGTCAAGGATACGATAATATTCTTCATCGTTTAGCGCCTTAAACTCACCCGCCTGTGCTCTGCGGGAAAAAGCCACGGCAGGATTCTTAACACTTAGAAGACGAGAATACTGATAGAGTGTATCAGCATCCTCATTCTCCTCCGGCACCAGATTGATATCAGCCACTCTGGTATCCAGATATTCTACATTTATTTCCATATAGCGGATTCCTTTCTATTAAATGCTGATGAAGGCTATATCTTCACCGGTCTTTTCAAAGGATGAGAATATCTCAGAGTCAACCATCCTCCTCAGCTTCGAAGCAGCATATCTTACTCCGAGCTGAGATTCATAGGCCTCTTTAGCTATAGCCTTCAGCTGTTTCTTTGTAATCTTAATCTTAACCTGATATTCCTCTTCAATCTTACTGAGCGGCGAAGCCGGATGGTCGGTAAGCAGAAATTCATAGTCTTTCAGAGTAAGCGGTCTTACATTGATTATATCCGTGCATCTGGACGCTATCTCGGGAATCAGTCCAAACTCGATGATGTCATCCATAGTAAGCTCTTTATCGAATGCATTTTCGATATGCTCCTCAGCCAGAAAGCCTATGGTCTTTACAGAATTCTTCTCGGCCATCTCCTTCGCCATCACAGCAAAGGATCCGCAGAAGATAAAGCTCATATTAGCTGTACTAACATATCGCCTGCGTTCCTTCAAACCACACGCCACATCATCGCCTTCTACCAGCTTAAGGAATTCGGATTGTATAGATGCGCTTACATTCTCACCTCTGGAATAAGAAGGAGCCACCAGCTTGTCAAATTCATCAAATACGATGATGTAATCATCCTCTGAAGGTTTTACCTGTTCCAGAAATGTGGACACCTTATTCTCTCCGACAAAGCCTTCCTTGGTAAGTGTAGCAGCATTTACTATTATGGTTTTAGGCCACAGCTTCTTTATATTCTCTGCGACCAGAGTCTTACCGCTTCCGGGAGGGCCTGCTACTATAATGCGGCTGCGTCTGCCCTTTATATGATTGAACAGAAGCATCGCTGCCTTCTTGCAATAAGCATCCTGCTTATAAACATTCTGCATCAGATATCCGTATATTTCACACGGATTATTCAGGTTCACGCCCGTTGCTTTAATGGGCGTGCGATGAGGTATATAGTCCTCATCATAAAAATTCTTAGTTGTTTTCATGATATGTACCTCTCAAGTAAAAATATGATGTCATTAGTTACATTTTTCGCGAAAAAAAAGCTGCGATGCTACTAAGAGCATCACAGCCTCTATATACCTATATCAAATATTGATAATTGGTTATCTCTTATTACAATTGATTTCATGTCCGGCGAATCTATAACCTTTTCATCCGGACCGATGTGGTCACACAGAATCGGGGAATCAGGGTCATACTGAGATATATTTCTCTTCAGCATCTCCTCATCATCATTTGCATAGCAGTATATGCATCCGTTCCTGCAGGTGTTTCTTTCTCCGGCCTCTCGGCTTATCATGCACCGGCAGTTGGTTCGCTGTCCGGTATGTTCCAGATATTTCTTCAGCTCTTTAATCCTGCCACCGGTGAGTTTCTCTATAAGAGTCTTATCGATACATGCATTATGGTCGATTCCGAGAGCGTCCAGATTGAGCCCTTCCGAGCAGGTTGCAACAGTCATACCATTTGCTTTGGCTATGTCTCTTATCTGAACCGCCATACTTCTCTCTTCATCCTTGGTTATACTCCTGGCGCCATGGGCGAGCATAGCAGCATTAATCCATGCATACTTATCTATATAGCTGAAGACACATTTCTTTGTATATCCCTTCAGCTTCTCTGCGATTTCCTTAAATGCTTTCATATGGTACTCTATACTGTACCTGTCACTGATAAATATCGGGTCGTATCTCCAGATAACCCTGTCAGGACCCAGTTTTTCCGATAGCTCTATAAAGGCAGGAATCATCTTCTCTCTTTTATCGGGAATATTCTTCTCTATATCGCTTCCATAGCCGGTCAGGGTGAACTGGAAATAGTACATATAGTCCTTTAATTCATCCAGCCTCGGCATCATCGGGATGGGATTCTTGGTCCAGAACACTATACAGTCGACTATATCGGGACTGAGCAGTATCCTCGAAGGTTTATGGTTGATGGGATTTCTGGAGATCAGAAATCCCTCTTTTATTCTGTTGAGAAACCATTCCGAATAGAAAGCCGGAATATCTGTTCTTCTGCTTGCACTTATAATCATACGGCGGGCCTCCATATTACATGCATCATATCTTCGTTTATACATCCATATATCTCATGCTGCATAAATCTTCTGGAAACAATCGGACTCTTAATATACTTTTTGTCTTTCTCATGTTCCTTATTAAACTCAGATATCTTCTCGTTAAATTCCAGTATTGCCATAACATCTCCTGTTTTCGCCATATAGCGTCTGCAAATGTCATTAAGCTCATCTTTTTCGTCGTTCCGGTAAATAGGCACATCGCTTTCCAGTCTCACGCCAAGCTGAAACTTCGTACCGGGTCTTCTTGTCAGTCTTGAACTATAGGCCCAGAATAGCCAGCCATCAGTATCATAATTCTCTATGGCATCATTCTGTGACTCATCCTTTCGAATACCCACCTTAGGATTCTTATAATCCGGAACCATAACATTTCTATTCATAAGAAGATACATCTCATGCTTTGAATATACTTCAACGATTGTATCAAGAAGCTGATTGAGAAGACCGATATCGGTTATCTCACTCAGCATATTAGGGAACACAACCATATTAATCGGATATACGTCCTCTTCAGTTTCATTAAAGTCTTCAAGTTTTCTTCTGAATTCGGCACTTCTTAAATAATCGCATTCCCAGTCGATATAATACCGTCCAATATCGGCCACAGCTCTCGAAGGTTTGGGAATCGTTACATATTCATCATCGTCATTCAGATAGAATACGCAGTCACTATTATACCATTCTCCGGGGTCAATTCCTATATAGTGAACATCTTGAATGATATCCTCAAAGTCCTGATTCGAATATTTCAAACCGAGGGCATCTGTTTTAGAGCCGCAGCCTATTGACAGGACATTCAGCTTTAATCTGACATCGGGGTACTTACGATTAAGTATAGTCAGAAAGTCATTAAACATATTGTAGTATACAACCGTCATACCAAAGGCCTTCTGAAACACGTAGAGCTCCTGAGTCAGTTTTCCGGAGTATATCTCTCCCGCATCCCAACTGTCGGATTTTTTGTTTCCCTTATTCAATGGTTCAAATCCAATCTGGGCATTATGGAGGTCTTCCATTGTTACGTCATCAGCTGTGAGTATGTCATCATGTATATGCTGAAGTACATGCCCCAGATTATTATAGATTTTGTTACCATACCTTATCTTTACAGCCTTAGAATTAGTTTTATTATTTAAATATTTCTTCATCATTATGTTTCCTTTCTAATCTATTGTTATTTTTTTGAAGAAAAAAGGAGCCCCAATGTTACATAGAACATAAGGGCTCCAAACCACGGAGTTACAAATTCGCCTATTACCAGTGCTGCATAAACAGATAGGAGCATCTTAAAAGAATTAATCAGAAGCTTCCTGTTAAAAAACCAGAATAGTGTCATTAATGCCAGGGTAAACAGGTTGATAAAAATCAGAAAGCCTATATGCATAGGCTCTCCTTTACTGAATCCACTATCTTCCTCGTGTAATCAAAGAAGACCTGATTCAAAGCAAATGCTCTGATAAGATACATGAAGTTGGAGATACAAAAGCCGATGTCGACCTTTGCAGCATAATCAAGTTCATCAGCAATCAGATTTATGGCATCACTATAGTTTGAGACTTTTTCAAAGCTCTCAGCCAATTTACTTTCTACCATGTTGAGTGTGTCTTCGTTATACTCCTCAAGATTGATAGTATAACTGTCTCCGGACAAAGCAACATTCTCGCTTTTCATAGATTGCCGGATTCCGCTGATAAACTCATCTTTATCAAAGCCTTCTCGCTGTTCTAAAGAAACCTCTATAGAAACAGCTTCAACAAATACGTCTCTGAAGGACTCATTTAGGATGAGTCCCATAAAAATGGTTGCAAGATTATCCATAAGATAATCCGCAACCCCCTTGTCGATAGTACGATACTTCTCATGTGTCCAGGAATCACATCCATTAAAGATGTTCTCTCTGAGGGTATCCGCATCCAGATATGCGACATCAGAAAAAATATCACCAATCATCCGCACTACTGTTGTTTCCGAATCAATGTTCGGAAAATTAAAGTTATTTTTTATCATTTTTCTGTCTCCTTTTTTTATTTCAGATTCGTCGCTTTTCTTCTTTCATTAGCGGAACTTTTCATTTATCAAAAAAGACAGCAAACCGCCGCAAACCCTTATATTTACAGCGGTTTACGGCGGTTTTCACCTCCATATATGGAGATTTTTTTCTACGATTTGTCCGGAATTTTTTTTATTTTTTTGTAAACATCATCCCACAATTCTATCTCTCCGGCTTCTACCTCAACTTTGCCCGGAACATATTCGAGATCAGGAACGATTTTATCCTCATTCCAGAAGCCATCCAAACATTCCAGCATCGGATTAGTCACTCCGGTCGCCTTTTCAATACTATCTCCTATCTCAAATAACAAAGCCAGATAAGCAGGTTCACTTAAAATCAGTTCTTTAACATCCGGATTCTCATCCTCTACTTCTGTTTCATTAAGAGATTTATTATACGAATGATATAATTTTCTTATAAGCGCAGATGTCACTTTTCTGTTAATGGTCTCATAACTCTTATTATGCCAGAACGAATCCATAGCACTCTTCCTTAGCTCCATCCTCTTCTGGTCATCAAGCTCTTCATTCTTGTTAACATCTTCTATCGTACCGATCAATTCCACAAGCTCATTACTAAGTCTGCTCAATGTACCATAATTTATATCATCGTCCCAAAAATTAAAATACCCGTAGAGATTACCCGTTATTGTCTTGGTTCTCTTATTATACTTGATTTCATCTATTATTCTTGAAATATAATCAACAGGAGTATCCCAATACTTATTTTCCTCTCGCAAAGCTTTATATTTAACATACTTAGTATCAAGATACAAAAAATATGGGTATTCCGGATATTCCTCCGTCTCTTCAACTATCTTTCCGGCTTTTTTCTTCTTAACGGTTACAGCTTTTCTTTGTATTATTTCTTCACCATTATAAGACTCACGCATTATACTTCTTCTCACCTGCTCCGGATCTAACAAAATACTATGCTTCGACTTATCTATCTCTAACTCATTAAGCACTGATAATTCCAGAATACAGTCATATACCTTACGAAGATAAACCTCATCTCTTTCATCCGATCCTTTAAAGTATTCCTCCCAGAAATAGCTATTAAAAAGCTGTGCCGAATTCGATATGCTTCCAATCGTTTTAGAAGATTTGGCAAGATTATGATCTAACTCCGCCTGAGATTCTGCATCATATGAATACTTAATCCCTTCCCCTTTCAGACTGTCGTCAGCAAGCGCAACCGGAAGACCATCCTCTTTAACAGAAAGAAATGACATATTATACAGTTCCTTTGCTGCCTTTATAATGGTTTCGTCCTTTATATAGAACGCCGTGTCAGAATCAAAATCCGCTCCTCCAAGCTTAACCATGATATTACTGTCCCAGGGCGATACTATAACTATATTACTTCCTGTTTTATGACTGAGGTTAAAATACGGGGTTTTATCATATGTATTATTCCCACCCTGCTTTAGCACGCATACGGAGCCGGAATTAATATGCGGATACCTGAATAATACGATATCCTCACCTTCCTTAAGCCCCTTTATATATGCATTGTTACCTTTAAGATAATGATTATTCATCATATCATCTAAAACTTTTTCCTTGTCCTCCTTCGCAGAATACTCCAGCATCTCCATCGGCATACTAAAAAGAACATGAAGATCTCCACGTATGTTAACTCTCCCGGTTCTTAGATTATTGGTATACTCATTAATCTCCTTACTTCTGAAGTCTTTATAATACTTGTGATATCTAAATTCAGGTTCATATTTCAGCATGTTATAGATAAAGAATCTTTTTCTTGCACTCGATTCAGTATTCTTCAGACGATGACACATAACCGATACGTCGCTGACATCTCTTAGCTTTTTTACATAATCGAGATCCTTTTCCAGGATTTTTTTCATATTTTCTTCCTTAAGCGGAAGCGTATTGAGTATCTGATAACTCACAGAACGATACTTACCATGGCCAAGCTGCGTTGGCTTTTCTTCTTTAACTATTCCAAAATTCTTAATCTTTTTCTGCCAAAGTTCATAAAGCTTCTTTCTTGCATCCTCTTTATCGACAGCTTTCAGCTGATCCTTAAAATACTCCGCAAATTTAATCAATTTAAAACTATCTATCGTCACTATCATTCTGATCTTCTTGGCAAGGATCTTATTACCGAACATATCATAGACATGTTTTATATCATTATCTTTATAATACTGCTGAATATTGGTATTTAATGCACACGCCTTGAAGAAATGATTTCTGAGAAGCATCATCGCATGAGGATTATCCTCGCCATAACCGGCTGCCTCGAACACGCTTTTATCAACCAGGGCCTGACCATCCCAGAGAATATTATGATGTTCGAAGGGTCTCCCCATCTCTTCTTTATATCCATCTTCATCCACAAGATCAGCTACAAGCTGAGGTTTACCATCTTTACCTTCAACTGTTTTACCTATATATATCTTCCTGTTACCTTGAATAGGATCCTTCGATTCAACACTATCCAGCATAAGAATCTGATCACCTTTAATCTCTACCTCTCCAACTATAGATGACATGACAAGAGCTTCGTACGCCTTCATAGAGGTAAGATCTATAGGCGTCTTCTCATCCACCTTAAGTCCAAGTCTCGTCCATTCCATCATATCGTCATATAATTCTTCGTATATAAAGAGAACGTCCCCGTTCTTTGCCTTACTCGCGGACCTCTTATATGGCTTATAATGACGTAGGATTCTCTCGTCGCCATTAATACTAAGCTCTACATCAAATCCATTTTTATAGATATATTTCCTGATAGATAATATATCTCCTGAGCTCATCTCACTTGCAACATAGTATTTGATCAGCTCCTTAAAGCTTTTTATCTCCCTTTTTATTAATTCCTTTCTAACTCTTTCCTCTACCTTTTTCTTCTCTGCAGATTCATCTTCCGCTTCACTATATAAATCATCAAGCGTACCCTTATTATCGTTGATAAAGGCCGTTATATCATTACCATCTACATCCTTAACATGTTCACTCTCATCATCAACATATTCACCCTCATCATTTCTGATAAATCCGACTCTCCATGGAAAGTGGTTATACTTATTAAGATAATAATACTTTACAAATTCTGTATACTTTTCTTCCAGTTCCTTATCAGAAGCACCGTCAGTCTTTTCCCCATCTGACACATTTTCGGGTAGCTTAATAGAAGGCTCGAGTTTATTGATCTCCGCCAGAGTAATATCCGCAAATGAAACATTTATAATTGCTTCAGTCGTTCTCTGCTTCTTTTCGGTATCAAGCACCAGTCCCTTATCACTTATGTATATACCTTTTTCTTTCAGCTTATCTTTCAGCTTTCTGCATAGATAGTTCATTTGCTTAAAATCAAGAGAATATGGCGTAGTTCCGATATAACGATGCTCGCCCTTCCTGGAAAAAGGCCTACCAATTATTTCATAATAAACGATTTCCCGAGCGTTTATATCTATGATTCTTATAGGTTTATATTTGTCTTCTATTTTTGACATTTCTGCCTCCTATATTAATAATCCCAATAGCCGGAACCATCGAAGTGGTACTTCGTTCCATCAACCCAGAAATACTGGGAATATGGATACCAACCGCTATCCTCATACCACCATCCGGTACTGTTACATTTCCACGTACCGCTGCTGTACGCCGGATTATAATTACCACTGGAATCCAGCCAACAGCCGTCGCGATAACAGTTGGTTTCTTTCTTTCCATCCTTATCATAATAATTATACTTACCGTCCGCAGTCTTAACCCACTGATTCTTAGTCCCGTATCCGGACAGTTCTCCTGTCTTATCCGGATTAGCCGGAAGATAGGAAGCATCCGGTATAGGAACAGAGGTTATGCTGACACCATTCGCCTCCTGCAGACCATTTATTATATATTTAAGATTCGCTCTTGTTGTGACCTTTCGAGGATTGATTCTTTGCGTTGACTTGTCGCCGCTCTGACTTCCTGTAACAGGCAGAATCCTGTAGGTTGCAGCCCATGTGACTGCTTCCCACGCAGAATAATCCACATCATAATAGTCCACATAGTCATCACTTCTTCCGAAGTCTATCTCCCTGCTGTAGCCCATGTATTCCGCAAACCTCATCACCATGCAAACCATCTCTTCCTTGGTGCACCATCTGCCGATGCCAAATGTATCCGATATCATATCAGGGAATCCCAGACACACATTATTCTTTTCGCCCCAGAGAAGCGCATTATAATACCATGCACCCGGCTCCACATCCGTGAACCTTGAAGTAAGTCCGCTTACGCTCGGACTGCCGGCCAGTTTGTATAGAGTCACCGCCACCATCTCTCTGGTAAGAAGCTCTGACGTGTTCGATACATCACCTTCAAAATAGCTTGTCTTCTGATCAGCCGCCTTAGTAGGAGTTGTACTTATCGCCACATCTTCATCAACACACAGGAGGTATAGATTGTCCAGACCACCGTAGGAATCATCTATTCCATAATCTATCTTATAAGAATGAGCAGCAGCATTTGGCTCCCACTTCTTCGTACCCTTCTGATAGGTCTTTAAGAGTAGAGGATTATCTCCTATGCTGAGCGACTTAATTGAATTAGTAAAAGCCTGAAGGAAATGCAGCTTGGAATTGTTGGACAGATTCAGAGAGCTTATCCTGTTATTATTGCAATCCAGATATACCAGCTTGGAGTTATGAGTTACGTCCAGCTTGGTTATGCTGTTATAGCTGCAAATAAGCTTAGTTAATTCCGTATGTCTGCTGACATCTATACTACTGATACCCGTCTGGGCACAGCTATAATACTGAAGTCCCATACACTTACTTATATTTACCGAACCAAGCTTCATATTACCCCAGACATCAAGTCTCTTCATCAGAGGACAGTTAGTTACATCCAGCGAAATCAGATCATTCTCCTGGCAGTCCAGATGTGTAAGCTTTTTATTATTTCTGACATTCAGACACTTAAGTCCGCAGTTCGCACACGTAAGATGCTCGAGCAACGGATTATGAGATACATCTATCGTTCCGAGCGGGGCACGTATTCACTTCGAGATATGACATTTTAGGATTGTCTGCCACTTTCAGTTTAGTCAGCTTCGGATTATCAAAGCAGTACAGCCATTCCAGCGTCGGATTCTTATAGAAGTCCAAAGAGGTGAAAAGGTTATTGGAAACCCATACACCTGTAATAAGCTGATTCCCGCTGAGATCCAGAGTTTTCAGCTTATTATTTCTGCAGTACAAGCCTCTCAGCTCCTTAAGATACTGAATTCCTTCCAGAGACTCGACCCCTCTGCTGTCACACCAGATATTTCTTGCCACCAGTATCTCATCCGAATCGAGACGATTGTTCTTATTTGTATCAAAGGCCTCTTTGATATAAGCCCTGAAATTATTATCCGGAAAATGGGTCTTATCAATCGCAACCTCAGTAAAGCTGTACGCCTGAACCTCAGCCTCTCTATTCCCCGGAACAAGAGTCACGCTTCCGATAGTTATAAAAGCCGCCAGACATCCGGCGATCAGTTCAGTCAGTTTGTTTTTACAACGCTTTTCCATATAACAAATCCTCCATTGCCACTATTATAGCAATGGAGGATATTTCTCGCAATTATTGATATTATAATGGCCACCAAAGTAGTACCACTCGCTGTTTATCTTCTGCCACTGAAATACCGCATACCAGCCTGATTCATCCTCGAACCACCAGCCGTCACTGTTTGATTTCCAGCTAAGTGTAGCCTCATAGGTCTGTGTTCCGTCTGCGTTGTACCATTTGCCATCCACCCATTCGGATGAATATCCTTTTGGGTATGTTACGCGTTTCACGAAAAAAAAGAAAACGCCGCAATGCAT
>DFEN01000146.1 GCA_002368685.1 Lachnospiraceae bacterium UBA3801 | reverse complement strand
GCAGTCTGGAAGCTCGTCGGGCTCATAACCCGGAGGTCGTAGGTTCAAATCCTTCCCCCGGTACTTTATGCCCAGATAGCTCAGTTGGTAGAGCAGAGGACTGAAAATCCTCGTGTCACTGGTTCGATTCCGGTTCTGGGCACAAAACCTCTAAATCATTTGATTTAGAGGTTTTTTATTTTATACTTAATCATTTGAATTCACTGCAATTGGATATAATGACCGAAAAATATTCGGTTAAAACCTCTTGATTTACCGAAAAATTTGTGGTTTAATTAATCAGGAGGTTTTATCTATGGGAAAAACAGGTAAAAATATTGAATATGTGATAAATGAGTATATTACTGGAGAAGATATAAAAAAAGTAAGAAGTCTTCTTAATATGACACAGAAGGAATTTGCTAGTTTCGTTCGATCATCAAAAAGAACGGTAGAAAACTGGGAATCTAATAATAATACCATATCAGGGCCGATAGTTCCGCTTGTTGAAATACTTCTTCGTAAGCCTGAACTTGCGGGTAAGCTTATGGTTCCTAAAAAAGGAAAGGGGCTAAGACTTTGGTATATGTATGAAAACACTGTTTGTAGTGTGATAGATGTTAATGAATTAAATCGCTCGATTAAAGTATATAATTATATAGATAATCCACTGTACCGTGCATTTGGAGTAAATACTGAGCCGAATTATGAGGACTATGAAGAGTTTATAGAATCAAGGTGCTTTCCTAGGACCAGGGATAAAATCAAACTCGAATTAAAAAAACTGGATATACCATTTTATGATCCTATTATGATCATTGAGAAAACTGAGGGACGTATGGCGGAGGATCATTTTTGGATAAAACTGGAACGCTAATTGAGCATCTTTATTGTTTATACAATAATGTGAATTATAGAAAGGTTATTGATGGTAGAGTTATTTCAAGAAGAGATAAAAGAGGATGGGAGACAGTCCTCAAAAGGAAATCAACTAAAATTCGAAAGAGATGGAATCTGGTATAAAGCAGATTATCTTGGATATGAAGGACTGGTTGAATACACCATATCAAAACTCCTTGGTTTTTCTGACTTGGACAGAAATGAATATGTAGATTATGATCTGGAACAGATATCCTACAATGGTAATATTTATAATGGATGCAAGAGCAAGGATTTTACAGATGGATGGAATCTTATTACACTGGAAAGATTGTTTAAAAATGTCTACGGTGAGGGGCTGAATAAATTAATTTACTCTGTTGAAGATCATGAGGAAAGACTTAGGATGCTCGTTAATCAGGTTGAAAGACTAACTGGTTTGAATGATTTTGGAATATATATGAGCAAAATGCTTACTATTGATTCACTGTTTTTAAATGAAGATAGGCATACTCATAACATAGCTGTGTTAACTAATGGGCAAAATGAGTTTAGCCTAGCTCCAATATTTGATAATGGAGCTGGGATTATGTCAGATGTTATGATGGAGTATCCAATGAGTATTGATGCAATCCACTATATTGATAAGGTAAAGTCAAAGACATTCTGCAATGATTTTACCGAGCAGGTTGATATTGCTGAGAAGCTGTACGGAGAACATATACATTTTTCATTCGGATATAATGAAGTCAAGTCTATTGTTGATAGAGCAGAGATGTATGATGAAAAAATACGCAATCGTACAATAGAAATAGTGATGCAGATGAGAAGTCGCTATAAATACCTATTCTCACAAGTATAAATATTATAATTGATTTTGTAGTACTTTTGTTTACGGAGAGGGATATGGAATTAAAAGAAGGCCAGGTTATAAAAATGAAGAAGAAGCATCCTTGTGGATCAGATGAGTGGCTGGTTCTTAGGACAGGGATTGAGATTAAGCTTCGTTGTATGGGCTGTGAACGTGAGCTTTTGCTGCCACGGAGAGATGTTGTTAAGAATATAAAGAATGGATAAAAGCTTATAGTAAGATCGTAAGATAGATGAGTATGGCTGATAGAATAGATAATAAGAAAAATAGTATGGATAATAATAAGGACAATTTATCAGTAAAGAAAATACAGAGAAAGTCTCATAATATCAGATTCGTAGCGTACTTAACCATTACGATTATCATCATGATTTTCATCTTCTTCCAGTCATCACTTCCAGCGGATACATCTCAGGAGGAGAGTGATATCATAGTAAGGTTCTTATCTCGTTTTACCGATCGAGATGCTGAACTGCTGTCATTTATTGTTCGGAAGCTGGCACATTTTACGGAGTATACGCTGCTGGGGTTATTTATATCACTTACTGCTAAGGAACATTATAATAAGAAACGTTATCACGAGGAACAGCATAGTGAGAAACATTATCATGATGAACATTTTCATAAGGGACAATTTCTAATAAGAATATTCATTATACCACTCATTTGTGGAGTTCTATATGCAGTATCCGACGAAATCCATCAGAGATTTGTGCCAGGTAGAAGCTGCGAGCTAAGGGATGTCCTGATTGACACATGTGGTGTTCTGCTAGGCGTGCTTATAGTTAATATTTGTCAACACTTGATAGCAAGGAAGAAAAAACTAAAACATAGATGAAGGTATGCTATGATAGAATATTTCTCTAGCTTATATATAATAAAAGTTGTAGAATAATTAAGTCGATGTTGATTTATACAATCGAGGAGGGTAAAGTTTTGAATATTCCATTTGTTTCGTTTGAAAGAATGCATAGTGAAATTAGAGAAGAGGTAGTTAATAAACTAGCTGAAGTTTATGATAAAAATTGGTTTATACAAGGAACTGAGTGTGAGGCTTTTGATAAAGAATTTGCTGAATATTGTGGGACCAAATATGCTATTGGCTGCGGAAATGGACTCGATGCACTCTATTTAATCTTAAAAGCTTATGGTATAGGTGAAGGTGACGAGGTAATAGTCCCTTCAAACACTTATATTGCAACTGCGCTGGCGGTTTCATATACAGGCGCCACACCTGTTTTCGTAGAGCCTAATATCGAAACCTACAATATCAATCCGCAGTTGATTGAAGAGAAAGTGACTGATAAAACTAAGGCCATTATGGCTGTTCATCTATACGGCCAGCCTTCTGACATATCTGAGATAAAGTCTGTAGCTGATAAATATAATCTTAAGGTAATTGAGGATAGTGCTCAGGCGCATGGTGCGACTTACAAAGGAGAGAAAACCGGTTCTTTGGGAGATGCTGCGGGATTCTCATTTTACCCAGGAAAGAATCTAGGGGCTCTTGGGGATGCTGGAGCTGTAACAACTAATGATAAAGATTTAGCTGAAAAGGTAAGGGCACTTGGAAACTACGGTTCAGATTATAAATACCATCACATCTACAAGGGAAACAATTCAAGGCTAGATGAGATTCAGGCGGCTGTTCTAAGAATAAAGCTTAGACATTTAAATGACTGGAACAAAAATAGAAATGAAACTGCACGTAAATATATAGAAGGGATTACAAATCCAGAAGTGATCCTTCCTATCACATCGCAGGATAGAACTCATGTATATCATATATTTGCGGTGAGATGTAATAGAAGAGAAGAATTAGAGAAGTATTTGAATGATAAGGGGATAGGAACAAATAAGCATTATCCAATACCTATGCATCTTCAGGGAGCATATAGTGAACTGGGCATTCCTAAAGGAACTCTTCCGATTGCAGAGGAAATATCCGAAACACAGCTCAGCTTGCCTATGTATTATGGAATGACTGATGAAGAAATAGACTATGTAATAGAAACAATTAATAAGTGGAATGCATAAATAAAGCGTAAAGAATAACATATAAAATATTTAAAGAAACACTTGCAAGCCTAGTATCTATGTGGTATATTAAGACTCTGTGATGTTTTACAAAACCTTGCTTTCGCCATGCACGGCGGGGGCCAGAATAGACCATAAGGAGGTGCAAAAATGAACAAGTATGAGATCGCATTAGTTCTTAGCTCCAAGATTGATGATGAGGCTAGAACAGCTACTCTCGACAAAGTTAAGGACCTTGTAGCTAAGGCTAAGGGTACTGTAACAGACGTTGATGAGAAGGGCAAGCAGAGACTTGCATACGAGATTCAGGATATGCTTGAGGGTTATTACTACTATCTTCATTTTGAAGGTCCAGTAGAAGCTCCAGCAGCAATTGAGTCTAATCTTCGTATTATCGAGCCTATCATTCGTTTCTTGATCGTAAGACAGGATGCTTAGTTAAGATAAGGGGGTTCGAATGAACAAGGTTATTTTAATGGGTCGTCTTACAAGAGATCCAGATGTTAGATATTCAAATTCACAAAATGGTGATCAGCTAGCAATCGCTAGATACACACTGGCTGTAGACAGAAGATTCGCCAGAAGAAATGGCGGAGATGACCAGCAGACAGCGGACTTTATCTCATGTGTTGCATTTGGCAGACAGGGAGAATTCGCTGAGAAATATCTGAAGCAGGGAACCAAGATAGCTGTAACAGGCCGTATTCAGACAGGTTCCTATACTAATAAGGAAGGCCAGAAGGTTTATACAACAGAAGTAGTTGTAGAGGAACAGGAGTTTGCTGAAAGTAAGGCAAATTCAGATTCATCACAGGGCGGTGGATATATACCACAGTCTGCTCCATCTGCATCATCAGCAAGTGCTGAAGGCTTCATGAATATTCCTGAAGGTGTAAATGATGATCTGCCATTTAAGGGTTAATGGAGGATAATAAAATGCCATATAATAATAAAGAGGGCGCAGCCCCAATGAAGAGAAGACCTACTCATAGAAGAAGAAAGGTCTGTGTATTCTGTTCAGATGAGAATCAGGTAATTGATTACAAGGATGCAGCACTTCTTAGAAAGTACATTTCTGAGAGAGGTAAGATCCTTCCTCGTCGTATAACAGGTAACTGCGCTAAGCACCAGAGAGAGCTTACAGTTGCAGTTAAGAGAGCTAGACAGTTAGCACTCGTTCCATATGTAATTGAGTAATTAGAATTACGAGGCTTTAGGGTACAAGTGAATGCTTGTACCCTTTTCTTATATATGATAGATTATTAAGGTGTTCAGATTAATTAAACTATTTGAATTATTAAAAAATAATAACTGAGGCATAAAATGGTATACTACAAGCTTGTATTTGGCGTGTTGTTCCTGCCGCTGACTATAATTGCATATCAGATATTTCCAAAGAAATATAGATGGGTACTCCTGCTACTTGCTAGTATGGGGTTCTATTTGACGTTCTCACTTATTAACCTTGTATTTCCTATTATGGCAGCAATTGTTACTTATATTACGGGTAGAGTGCTTGGTGCCATAGGAGAGAAAAAGAAAACTCAGCTCGCTGAACTAAAAGGCAAGGAAAATAAAGAGAAGAAGGCTATCTTCAAGTCAAAGTTCCAGAGGAAATCGAGGATAGTATTAACTATAGGAATATTCATACTACTTGGATGTTTGCTTCACCTAAAATATTATGGTTTCTTCTCAGAGAATATAAATGCTCTCTTTTCTAAGGAAGGTGGAGTACTGCCAGAGCTGAATCTTATGCTACCGCTAGGTATATCATTTTATACAATGCAGGCGATAAGCTATATGGTGGATGTGTATTGGGGTAAGATTGAAGCAGAACGAAATCCATTAAAATTAATGCTATTCTTATGTTTCTTCCCTACTATTATTGAAGGCCCAATTGCCCTATACAAAGATATTCACGAAGACCTCTTTGCTGGCCATAGCATAGATCCTGATAATTTAATGAAGGGCTATATTAGATTCTGTTGGGGCGTGATGAAAAAGCTAGTTATAGCAGATAGACTTAACCCCGCAGTTGTTCTTCTGTTTACTGTAGACAGGCAAACAAAGGGCTTAGAAGTAATCATCGCTGCTATACTTTTTACAGTGATGGAATATATGGATTTCTCAGCTTGTATGGATATGGTTATTGGATGCGCTATGATCTTCGGAATTAAACTTCCAGAGAACTTCCGTCAGCCATTCCTTGCGAGAAATGCATCAGAATTCTGGCGTAGGTGGCATATAACTCTTGGTGTGTGGTTTAAGACATACATTTTCTATCCAGTGTCGATGTCTAAGCTGGCTAAAAACTGGGGAAAATTTGCAAAGGGTAAAGTGAATAAACACCTGACTCGTGTTGTAGCTTCTGCTATAGCACTTCTACCTGTGTGGCTTTGCAATGGTCTGTGGCATGGCCCTAAGTGGACATACATTTTTTATGGTGTATTTTACTTTGTTGTTATAGTGCTTGAACTAATTCTAGAACCAGCTGGAGATAAGATACTTGAGAAGCTTCATACAACCAAAGAGAATAAGGTAGTAAATGCCATTAGAGTCTTTAAAACTTGGATTATCATTTTTGCAGGAGAACTTTTCTTCAGGGCTGATAGTCTGACAGAGGGCTTCCGTATGATGGGCGATATTGGGAAAGGCTTTAAGCTGAGCATTCTGTGGAATGGTGAGGCGCTTAACTGGGGTCTTAATATATATGATTGGCTTATAGTTCTGGTTATGCTAATTGTTGTATTAGTTGTAAACATGATAAGGGAGAAGGGCGTAGATGTAACAGATGCGCTCCTTAAGAAACCGCTTATTTTAAGATGGACGTTGGTTCTATCTCTGATAGTTGTAATAACCATTTTCGGTTTATATGGACCGGGATTTGAGGAGGTGGATCTAATCTATGCGGGATTCTAAATTACTCAAAAAAATAATAGAAAATAGCGCTAAGCAGAAGAATAAACTCTATAGATGGATTGAAATATTGGGCTTCATTATAGTTCTTGTGGCTGTTCTCAAGATTTTATCGTACGTAATGAATCCAATTAGACTAAATAATCCAGGCGCTGTGAATGAACGAGATAGATATGTGGTTTCAGCATTGACGGAGGAGAAGGACTCCATGGATGTTGTAGTCCTAGGAGATAGTGAATCCGAAGTACTATTGTCACCTCAAATTCTTTGGGATGAAGAAGGGATATCTTCGTATATTTGCGGACAACCGGCACAGAGACTTAGTGAGGCGTATTTCTTTCTGGAAGATTTGCTAGTTAAGCAGCATCCAAAGGTAGTTATTATAGAGACGAATACTATGGTTTTGGGAACAAATTGGAAACTTGAATCCCTGACCTATGCAGATACTTTAGCATACCATGAATTTCCTATTCTCAGATACCATCATGGATATTTGGAAATGTGGGGGCTCAAAGAAGCGCCAGCTATAAAGGCGGAGCGGGGTTTTGAGAAAAGGGAACAGATAGCTCCTTATTCTGGCTCTGAATATATGGTTGAAACAGGGGATACATATAGTATTGATTTTGTTGCGAGAACCTATATCGATAAGATCTATCAGTTATGCAATAAGGAAAACATATCGCTGGTTTTGGTGAGCGCACCATCAGCGGTAAATATGAACTATGCGAAGCATAATGCTATTCAGAATTGGGCAGATCAGAACGAGGTAGACTATATTGATTTTAATACCATGCTGGATGAGATAGAACTTGATTGGCAAACAGATAGTCTGGATGGTGGAGATCATATCAACTATAATGGTACCGTTAAGACAACAGGATACTTAAAGGATTATCTAAAAGAGAATTATGATTTGCCTGATCATCGAACAGATTAAGGTGTGATTACATTTAATTATTTCAATAAGGAATTGTCTAATGAAAAATGTATTAGAATACTTAGTGAATACAGCATCTCGCTTGCCTGACAAGATGGCGGTGACTGATGGAGAAGAGGAATGCTCATATAAAGAGCTTGAACAAAAGAGCTACTTAGTTGGAAAGGTTTTATTAGACTATGTAACTCCAGGAAAGCCTGTAGCTGTAATGAAGAAAAAGAGTGTGAAGACTCTGCAGATTTTTCTAGGCACAGCATATGCGGGTGGATTCTACTGTCTGTTAGATCCAGATTTTCCGGATGATAGAATAAAGACTCAGCTAGCTACTCTTTCGCCTGAGGTAGTTGTTACAGATGCTGAGACAGTTGAAAAACTTAGTAGAGTTGGATATCAGGGCGAGATTCTTACAGTTGAGGATATATATAATAAGGCAGAAGCTATTGCTACGAATGATAAGCTGGGTGTAGATTCTGACGTGAAAATAGTAGGTGAAAAGATTCTAGAACGAGTAGCAGAGATAGAGGATAAGCGTTCGGAGATACAGATAAATGGCGGCATTCCGCTGTATTGTAACTTCACATCAGGTTCAACAGGAGTTCCAAAGGGAGTTCTGGTTGGACATGCTTCGGTTATAAGCTTCATAGATGATTTTGCTCCTAGATTTGGAATTACTGAAGAGGATGTGATAGGAAATCAGGCTCCGTTTGATTTTGATGTATCAGTAAAGGATATTTATAGTGCTCTTAAAGTTGGAGCAACACTTGTAATCATACCGACAGCTTATTTCAGATTTCCTAAACAGGTTATGGATATGTTGGAAAAGTACAAGGTTACAAATCTTACTTGGGCTGTATCGGCACTGGTTCTTCTCAATAGACTTCATATGTTTATGTACAAGGTTCCACCATTTATTAAGAGAGTTCTCTTCAGTGGAGAGGAGATGCCTTCAAAGCATCTGAAGGATTGGATGGATAGTTATCCTGAGGCAGAATTTGTAAATCTTTATGGTCCTACTGAAATCACATGTAACTGTACATACTATAGAATAGATAATAAAGATGTGCCAGAAAAGCTGCCTATAGGATATGAGTTTCCAGGCAAGACTATACTACTTCTGGATGACGAAGGAAGAATCATTCCTGAGTCAGAGGAAGGAACTACTGGTGAGATATGTGTAGCAGGAAATGAACTCGCGCTTTGTTACTACAATAACGAAGAAGCTACATCTAAAGCGTTTGTAGAGATTCAGCTGGAGAGTAGTAGTGCCTCAGATGATGAATCAAAACAATTATCCGAAAGAATATACAAGACAGGTGATTTGGGATACAGAAAAGATGGTCTGCTTTACTTTGCAGGACGTAAGGACTTCCAGATCAAACATAATGGTCACAGAATTGAACTGGAAGAAATCGAGCGTGCCATGAATGGACTATCATGTGTTGGACAGGCTTGCTGTATATATGATATGGAGAAGTATAGAATCGTTGCATACTATACTGATTCAAAGGATGATGCTCAAGATGAGAGCGTAGATGTTAGTCTATCTGATGAAGAAAAAGAAAAGTTAGAAAAGCAGAAAGCTGCAGCACTCAAGAAAGAGATTGTGACTGGTCTCAAGGATAAGCTTCCAGAGTATATGATTCCTAATGTATTTAGATATCTTGAAGAGATGCCGCTTAGTAAGAATGGTAAGGTTGATAGAAACTACCTAAGACAGCTTACTGCAAAGTAGAGTTTCCTGCGCCTTTAGTTACATGGTGATGTCATCCTGAGCCGATAGGCGAAGGATCTTTGGAGAAAAATATGGATTATCAAAGCATAATAAAAGAATACAAAACACCTTTTTATCTATACGATATCAGTGAACTAAAATCCAGAGTAGATATGATGAAGAAGCATCTTCCTGATATAGGACTTTGCTATGCTATGAAGGCGTCGCCTATATTGGCTGGATTTATAACAGACTACGTTGATAGGCTTGAGGTATGTTCACCAGGAGAGTATGAGATATGCATCCGCGATGGAATAAGTCCTGATAAGCTTCTTGTGTCAGGGGTTAATAAGACTAGAGAGAGTATTAACAGAATACTCGAACTAGGTGGAGCGGAAGGACTCTTCACAATAGAGTCTCCAGAGCATTTTGAGATTCTTGAGGAGTGCTATAAGGGATACCTTGAGCTGATTGAGAAGTTCAACTCACTTGACGAAGTGCCGGAGAAGATGGGTTGCTATATAAGACTCACATCTGGAAATCAGTTTGGAGTTGATAAGGCTACTCTTGAAGAACTGTGTGAGAAAGTTATCAATTCCAAGTATCTAAAACTCGTTGGTATTCACTACTTCTCCGGAACTCAGAAGAGTATGAAGAAGATAGAGAAAGAGCTTACGATGTTAGCTGAGTATGGACCAGAGCTTGCTGAGAAGTTGGGAATATCAGAAGGTCTATCCCTTGAATATGGCCCAGGAATAGGGATAGATTATTTCAGAAAATCAGATGATGATAAACCAGTCCTGGAAAGTTTAGCTGAGAGGATAGCTGAAAATGAACAGGAAATGGTAGATCTGACAGAACTGGTTGAAAAAACTGGCATAAGAAATAGCTTTAGCAATATAACCTTTGAGTATGGACGCTATATAGCTTCGACCTGTGGAAAGTATATAACAGGTATAGCAGATGTAAAGACAAGTGATGGAACAAACTATGCGATACTTGAGGGCGGTCTCCATCAGATAGTTTATTACAGTAGTATGGCTGGAATGAAGGTTCCATTTGTGGAGTATATTGCGGCTGATAAAACAAATGAGATAGATGATAAAAAAGACTATGTCTTAGCAGGTTCACTTTGCTCAGTCAACGATATTCTAGTTAGGAAGATAAGTCTCCCTAAGCTTGACATAGGTGATGCGCTGTGCTTTAATCTAGCTGGTGCGTACAGTGCAACAGAGGGTATAGCACTATTTCTAAGTAGAGATCTTCCGGCTATTCTGGTTAAGGATACTGATGGAAAGATTCAGATGGTCAGAGATCATATAGAGATGAATGTATATAATGGACAAAGTGTATTCGACTGATAGTTGAGGAATACACATGCGCTAAAGTGCGGAGGGCGATATGGAAGAATTATTAGAGATACTTGAAGACATCATTCCAGGTGAAGACTATGAAAATAGTACAACTCTGGTGGATGACAACATACTTGATTCGTTTGCAATCATTTCATTAGTTGCAGCTATAGAAGATACATTTGATGTGGTTGTATCTCCTTCAGAGCTTGTTCCAGAAAACTTCAATTCTGCAGAAAGCTTATGGGAAATGATAACAAGACTTCAGGATGAGTAAAACTCATCCTGATTTTTTTATTCATATAGAAATTCTATCTTAGAATATATTTGTTTGGAATCAACATAAGCTGTCTAAAATTATATATCTAGACGTAATAATCCTTTAATTCTAGCTATGTTTGTGGTAGAATGTAGTTTGTAATTTTATGTCCGATAAGGGCAAGTATTTAATTACTTGGAGACTACTATGAAATTCACAAAAATGCATGGCATTGGTAATGATTACGTATATATAAATGCAATAGAAGAAAGAATAGATAATCCGTCAGAACTAGCAATAGCGGTTAGTGACAGACATTTTGGCATAGGCTCAGATGGTCTGATACTAATCAAGGCTAGTGATAAGGCGGATTTTATGATGGATATGTATAATGCTGACGGTTCACGGGGCAAGATGTGTGGTAATGGCATCCGTTGCGTCGGCAAGTATGTATATGACCATGGAATGATAGATAAGAAGATAGTAACCATAGAGACTCTGTCGGGTATCAAGACCCTCAACCTAACAACCAAGAGAGTTGAAGAAACTCCAGGTTACCAAGGTGTAGATAATAATGGCAAGGTTGTATGTGCAGCCACAGTAAATATGGGCTCTCCTATCTTCGAACCTAAGAATGTACCGGTTAATCCTGTCGAAGGCTATGCACCGGCTAAACTGAAGAATCTGATGGATATCAATCCTGTAAAGGACGTAGGCATGGATGCTGAAGAGAGAATAGCTTATAGGATGCCTATAATTATAAACGGCAGAGGCGACCTCCCTTCGAATGTAGAGACATACTACAACGGAACTTGTATATCTATGGGAAATCCACATTGCGTTGTCTTTATAGATGATACAGACAACTTCCCAATCGAGAAGGTGGGACCGATATTTGAAAAGAATAGTATATTCCCTGAAGGAGTTAATACAGAATTCGTTCAGGTTATAGATAGAACACATCTTAAGATGAGAGTATGGGAGCGAGGCTCAGGCGAGACTCTTGCCTGCGGAACAGGTGCTTGTGCCACAGCAGTTGCAGCAATTCTAAATGACTTTGCAGGCGATGAGGTGACAGTATCCCTTCTCGGCGGGGACTTAAAGATCCGTTGGGATAGACAGGAAAACCTAGTCTTCATGACTGGCCCGGCAACCACAGTATTTGAGGGTGAATACACTTCTTTAGAATATAAATAAAGTAAGTGAAGAGTGAGTATATAGGGACGTTTCTT
>DFEN01000080.1 GCA_002368685.1 Lachnospiraceae bacterium UBA3801 | reverse complement strand
GCAGGCACTTGAGAAGAAGCTGGACACTGCATGTGAGAAGCTATCAGAGCAGCGTAAGACTGTTGCTAAGAAGCTATGTGCTGATATAGCAGAAGCTATGCAGGAGCTGAACTTTAATGATGTCAGATTCAGTATGGAATTCACAAAGAATGATACTCCTACAGCTAATGGAATTGATTCAGCACAGTTTATTATTTCGACAAACGTCGGTGAGGAAATGAGACCTCTAGTTGAAGTTGCTTCCGGTGGTGAGCTTTCAAGAGTGATGCTCGCTATTAAGTCGGTAGTATCTGAGGCGGTCGATACACCAACTCTTATCTTTGATGAGATAGATGTTGGTATCAGTGGAATCACGGCTGAGAAGGTCGGCGCAACCATGCACCGCTTAGCCGAGTCCCGACAGATTATTTCCATCACACACCTGCCACAGATAGCAGCCCTTGCTGATACGGCATTTGTAATTGAGAAGCAGGTAATTGGAGAGAAGACAGTTACAGATATAAAGAGACTGGATGACGAAGGCAGAGTTATGGAGCTTGCTAGACTACTAGGCGGCGCCAGCGTAACAGACTCAGTACTTGAAACCGCTCGAGAAATGTTGAAGAAATAAGATAACTCAAAATGATTCTAACTAAGTAAAATGTTAATGTCATTCTTAACGAAGTGAAGAATCTTAAATAAAAGGACACACTATGATAGAAACAATTGCCAGAGTTAACCTCATGGTGAATGAGGTACTAAAAATAAAGAAAAACAGACTTACTCCTGACATAATCACTGGGAACGAGAAGAGAATAGCTCTTGTCTCAGGTATTTACGGTGATGAGCTGCAGGGAGAATTTGTATGCTACGAGGTTATTAGACGAATAAAGGAAGACTATGCCAGCCTTACAGGTATAGTTGATGTATATCCATGTATCAATCCTCTTGCCAGTGAGGCAAAGACAAGAGAGATACCTGGTCCTGAGCTTGATATGAATCAGCTTTTCCCGGGCGCTAAGAGTGGTGCTATGGGTGAATATGCTGCCAGCTGTATCATTGATGATATAATTAGCGAGGAGGATGGTCCGAAGGCCAGCTTCTGCCTGGATATCCACGGCAGCAACATGTATTTGGAAGAAATACTTCAGATAAGGCTGAATGATGATGTAGTTGATGATATAATGCCTTTTGCGGCTAAGCTTAATACTGATATGATATGGGTTCATCCATCCACTCAGGTTAAGGGCGGAAGCCTTGTATATGAGCTGAATCAGAGGGGCGTTCCTTCCTGCGTTACAGAGTCCTGCGCGGCATATATGATAGATCAGGCTGAGGGTCTTCAGCTTGTAGATGGCATTTTCGCTGTTATGAAGCAGATGGGAATATGGCAGGGCGAGATTAATCCGGTCAGAAATCCTATGGTGGCATATGATAATCAGATAACATTTATAAATGCTGAAAGTAGTGGTATGTTTATTCCTACCGTCAGAGTTCATGATATGGTTGACGCCGGAATGCATATCGGTTCAGTGGTAAATATTCTGACAGGAACCGTGGAGGAAAAGGTTGTAGCTCCAAAGAGCGGAATGATATGCGGTATAAGAGATTATCCTGCGATTGAAATGGGTTCTCTCGTGGCGCGTATAGTTAGTCCTGACTGAAAAGATTTTGGGTATTACATTTTAAATGATAATGGGGTATAAAGTTGAGACAGAAAATACTTTTTTCGTATGAAACACCATTTAGTGGTGAGCATAATATATATGGTTACATATATGGAGCAGGCACTTATTCAGAGCCTGTTCAGGCGGAAAATAGCGCTGCGATAGTTGGTGCTATGAGAGGAAATGAGCATCAGCAGCTCTATATATGTTCGAAGCTGGCAGCCAGACTCTCTGAGATAGAGGAGGCAGGTGAAATAGTTCGTGGCAAGTCGATACTTCTGGTGCCATCTGTTAATTACAGCGCTATGAATGCTAATCATAAGTTCTGGTTATCAGATGATTCAGATATCAATAGGGAGTTCCCTGGTAACCCTATGGGACCGGCTACAAGTAGACTGGCATATAGTCTGCTCGAGGAACTGAAAAATTATTCCTATGGAATCCAGTTTCCGTCCTATTATATGAGAGGAAGATTCATTCCTCACGTTAGAATGATGAAGACGGGATTTGAGAGTACGAATCTTGCAAATCTCTTCGGTTTTCCATTTGTAATGATGGCAGAGAAGAAACCATTTGATGAATGTACGCTTAATTATAACTGGCAGAAGGCGGGCACAGAGGCATTTTCGGTTTATTCAGGTGGTACCGAGAGAATAAATGAGGAATATGCAGATATAGCTGTTAGTGCCGTTCTCAGATTTCTTTCCAGAATGGGAATAATCAGATATAATAGTATGGGCGGTAACATATCCACCCTTATGGAAGAAGAGGAAATGCTCAGCATCAAGTCGGATGCGGCAGGTTTCTTCCGTCGCCTAAAGGATGTAAATGTTGAGGTTAAGAAGGGCGACGTACTCGGAGAGATAATCGATCCAATGGATGGACATATCTTAAATGAGATAATATCGCCTGTGGATGGTATCATATTCTATATGCAGGACGCACCGCTGATTTATCAGAATATAGTGCTGTTTAGAATAATTAAGAAGATACATAAGTAAAATACATAAATAAGCAGATTATGCTATTAAAGCATTAACACATATAATAAGGATTCTCAGCTAAAGCCTCTAAATTAAAAATGGGGCTAATAACATGATGAATCTAAGAAAAAGAGGAGAATATTATGAGTGTAAGAAGAATCTACGTGGAAAAGAGACCTGACTATGCGGTTAGAGCCGATGAGCTTACAAATGAGTTCAGAGCATATCTCAGTCTCAAGGATGTAAAGGTCAGAGAGCTTGTCAGATATGATGTTGAGAATCTTTCTGACGAAGTATTTGAGGAAGCTATAGTTACAGTTTTTTCAGAGCCTCCGGTAGATCTTGTTTATAGAGAGGATTTCCCTCATACAGATGATGAGTTTGTGTTCTCTATGGAATACCTTCCTGGTCAGTTTGATCAGAGAGCGGACTCTGCAGAGCAGTGCGTTAAGCTTCTTGATGATGCATCTGAGCCTATCATCAGATCGGGTATCACATATGCAGTATCAGGAACACTTACTGATGCTGATAAGAAGACAATCGAGGAATATGTTATTAACCCGGTTGAGGCACGTATCTCTGATGGTGCTAAGCCAGAGACTCTCGTTGCAAATTATGATGAGCCGGCAGATGTAGCTATTCTGGATGGCTTCTGCAGCATGTCCGAGGAGGATTTCCAGAAGCTGTATGATTCACTTGGACTTGCTATGACATTTAAGGATTTCCAGCACATCAGAAATTATTTCGGTTCTGAGGAGAAGAGAGATCCTTCAATGACAGAAATCAGGGTTCTGGACACATACTGGT
>DFEN01000137.1 GCA_002368685.1 Lachnospiraceae bacterium UBA3801 | reverse complement strand
TCTCAACCTTATCAACATAAGGTCTGTGGAGTTCGATACCATTTGGCTGATCTGGATTCTCCCAGTCAGATACATTTGAAGACTTCTCCTTTAATTCCTGGATAGAACCGATTGAGATCTTCTCTCCGCAATCAGGACATTCCCAGATATTAAGTGGAGTTCCCCAGTATCTGTCTCTTGAGATACCCCAGTCCTGAACATTCTTAAGCCATTCTCCGAAACGTCCCTTACCGATACCCTCAGGTATCCAGTTAACTGTATTGTTATTAGCAACCATGCGGTCACTAACCTCTGTCATCTTAATGAACCATGACTCTCTAGCATAGTAGATAAGTGGAGTATCACATCTCCAGCAGAATGGATAGTCATGCTCGAACTTAGGAGCTGAGAAGAGAAGTCCTCTCTCATCCAGATCCACAAGAACCTTAGGATCAGCATCCTTAACGAAAAGGCCCGCAAATGGAGTCTCATCTGACATATTTCCTTCTGCAGTTACGAACTGCACAAATGGCAAATCATACTTACGTCCAACACGTCCATCGTCTTCACCAAAAGCAGGAGCTATATGAACGATACCAGTACCATCTGACATTGTTACATAGTCATCAGCCACGATGTAATGTGCCTTCTTGTGCTGCTTGGCAGCCTTATCTGCAGCCGCCTCATAGAGAGCCTCATACTCTCTTCCCTCAAGCTCGATACCCTTGTAACTCTCGATTACTTCGTAAGCCTTGACGTTCTCATCCCCTGAAAGAGGTCCAAGAACTGTATCCAGCAGAGCATCTGCCATGATGTATGTATAACCATCGCAAGCCTTTACCTTGCTATAGCTTTCCTCTGGGTTAACACAAAGTGCAAGGTTTGAAGGAAGTGTCCATGGAGTAGTTGTCCATGCAAGGAAGTAATACTGCTCCTCGCCCTCAGCAACCTTAGCCTTGAAACGAACAACTGCAGATCTTTCCTTAACACTCTTATAGCCCTGTGCAACCTCGTGAGATGAAAGTGGAGTTCCACAACGAGGACAATAAGGAACAACCTTGAAGCCCTTGTAGAGAAGACCCATATCCCAGATTTTCTTAAGTGCCCACCACTCTGACTCTATATAATCATTATGATAAGTAACATATGGATCATCCATATCAGCCCAGAAACCAACCTTGCCTGAAAACTGCTCCCACATGCCCTTATACTTCCATACGGATTCTTTACATTTTCCGATAAATGGTTCGATACCGTATTCTTCGATCTGTTCCTTGCCGTCGATTCCGATTTCCTTCTCAACTTCAAGCTCAACAGGAAGACCATGAGTATCCCATCCAGCCTTACGAATGATCTTGTGTCCCTTCATAGTCTGGTAACGTGGAATCATATCCTTGATAACTCTTGTAAGCACGTGTCCGATGTGTGGCTTACCATTGGCCGTTGGAGGGCCATCATAAAATGTATAGGTAGGAAGATCCTTCTTCTCATCTATACTCTTCTCAAAGATTTTTTCTTCATTCCAGAATTTTAGTACTTTGTCTTCATTCTCGGCAAAGTTTAACTTTGGGGATACCTTGTCGTACATAATTAAATGTCCTTTCAGTGTTTTCTTATTTCTTATTCTTCCTCTTTTTTGCTAAGGGTCTGTGTCAGATAATCATTTACGACCTTAGCAACATCATCAACATATAATCCATGAACGGCACAAGCCTGCTCAAGAGATTCATACTGTGACACTCCACATGTAATGCAGTGCATACCACATTTCATGAGTACCAGTGATGCATCCGGATACCATGAAATGATATCACCAATTATCATATCTGGAGTAACATACTCTCTTATTCCATCCTCATCAACCCTAAGAGTGCTCTCATCCGGCTTCTCCTTAGGTCCACCATATACGGCATCTACATTTCCGGCATTTACTACTTCTTCCACCTTTTAGCTACCTCTTTTCTATAAAATATCAATAATTTTTCCTACAACATTGAATTTTTCTCTTATTTTTTTGAGTTCAAGTTCAAGCGAGTTCTTCTTGGTAAACTCTTCCGCATAAGTTGATTCCTCAGTCGTGAAATACATATAAGTCTTTCCGTTCTGGAAACCGATCTTAACTATTCTTCCCAGCTGAAGTCCAACCAGCTGTCTCAGCTTGTAGACCATATTATCTGTGAGCAGTGCATTTACCTCATTTTCATCAAAGGCATATACACGGAACATTCTATCTATAACATCATTATGTGGCTTCACCAACTTAACCTGTGGATTCTGGCAATCCAGAATAGGTGCTGTCGATGTTGTGAATATGACAGGATTGATATTCGGAGTCTTGATATCAAACTCGAAAAATCTTCCATGAACATGATATTCACTTGGATAGCAATCCTCGAAAACATCCGAGTTCGAAAACTTAACTGACTTATGCTTACCCTTCAGCTCATTACAGGAGGAATATTCATAATCCTTAGCGCTGGAGAACATATTTGTCGAGATTATCTCTCGCTCTGTCAGGCTTCCTATTTTAGAGAAGTAGCCATCCTCAAAATATTCTCTAGCAAAAGGTGTAACTATTCTCTCTCTATAGTCCAGCTTCATATTGCCAAGACGAACCTTAAGCTTAATCCTGTAAGACATGAACAGTGCCAGAACTATCATCGATGCAGCCGCTATGATAATACCATAGGAAAGCCATATTCCATTATGGTTCATATATATCGCAAATGCTGCCCCTATAACCAGAAAAACAAAGAGCAAACTAATGGCTCTTATCTGATTACGAATCTTTGTCATACCAAGATTCTTATCCAGTTTTTTTAAGAACTTTCTTTTATCCATGAATAGCTCCAACTACCTAAAATCCAACAACAGTATCTTAGCATTTATGATGCAAAAATACAACTAAGCTTCACAGGCATAGCCTCTAGCATAATCTCTGCCATTTTATCCTCATTTATGGTCTTATCTTCATCAATCCACAAAGCAATAATGTTAAGCAGTGAACACACATATCCATGTATTAAATACTCCACATCTGTATCCAGAGCATCTTTGCCTTTTATCCTTATTACCTCTTCCTCCATCTTATCCTTAAGATAGGAAGCCGACTTAGCCAGATAAGAGTCCGCACCATGAGTATTTTTAAAGGCATTCATTATAAATCTTGAGTTTTTATCGTATCCATTGATAAATCCCTTCAAAAATTCATTCCAATTGATGGCGCCTTCTCTATATATAGCAAAAAGCTCATCAACCTTGCATTTATAAGCCCAAAGCGCCAGTTCAAACTTATCAGGGAAATGATTATAAAATGTCTGCGATGTAAGTCCACAATTCTCAGATATCTGTTTTACTGTAATCTTATCTATAGGATTGGTTTTTGCCAGTTCATATAAGGATCTAACAAATTTATCCTTTGTGTCCTTACCTTTCATCTAAACATCTCCTTACTAAAATCAATTTATCTTAGTACTAATTTATTTCCTCAACCTTTATCAGATTGGTATTACCACTTACTCCATTCACAAGTCCGCCCGTGATAACAACATTATCACCCTTCTCAAGTCCAAGTGTGTTCTTAGCCTCAATAACGGAATTGGTGAACATTTCTTCCATGCTGTCATATACTCCGCACATAACAGGAGTCAGACCCCAGGACAGATTCAGCTTACGCCAAACCTTTGCAGAGGTTGTCATGCCGATTATATCAACTGGGCAACGGAATCTGCTGACCATTCGAGCTGTCATGCCGCTAAGGGAGTTAACGATTATACACTTAGCATCGACATCAATAGCCATTGTACAAACTGTATGTGAAATAGCATCCAGGTTATTACGAACCTCGAAATCCGCATTTCTGAATCTCTTCTTATAATGTATCTTGCTCTCTGTAAACTCGAGAGTTTCAACCATAGTCTTAAGAGCCTGAACAGGATACTTACCGGAAGCAGTTTCTCCTGAAAGCATAACTGCTGATGTTCCATCATAAACCGCATTTGCCACATCAGATATCTCCGCTCTAGTTGGGCGAGGATTCTTGATCATAGACTCAAGCATCTCAGTTGCTGTGATAACCCTGACACCCATCATACGACATTTGGAAATGAGATACTTCTGAACTGATGGAACCTCAACTCCAGGAATCTCAACTCCGAGGTCACCTCTGGCTATCATGATTCCGTCTGCTATCCTACAGATTTCCTCTGCATGCTCAACACCGGAACGATTCTCTATCTTAGCTATAATCTCAACTTCTTCTCCGCCATTCTCATCCAGGAACTGACGCATATCCATTACGTCCTGCTCTGTAGATACAAAAGAAGCGGCAACATAATCAGCACCGTTTTGAATACCGAAAATCAGATCCTGTTTATCCTGCTCACTAAGGAAAGGCTGATCCAGAACTTTGTTAGGGAAGTTCATAGACTTTCTATCTGACATAACACCGCCAGCCAGACATTTACATACAGCATCATTTCCCTTCAGCTCGATTACTTCAAATATTACAAGACCATTATTAACCAGTATCCTGTCACCTACTTCAAGATTATCAATCAGATTCTTGTAGCTAACAGATACACGGTTCTGATTTCCTATTATTTCATCAGTTGTAAATGTAAATATATCTCCATCATTTAGAGTTATACTTCCATGTTCAAATGTTTTTATTCTATACTCAGGGCCCTTTGTATCCAGCATGATAGCTATAGGCTGTCTAAGCTCTGCTCTAACCTTCTTCACAAGATCGAACTTTTTCTTATGCTCTTCATGTGTACCATGAGAGAAGTTGAATCTGGCAACTGCCATTCCTTCCTCTATCAATTGACGAAGTGTTTCTTCATTATCACTTGCCGGTCCAATAGTACAAATAACTTTAGTCTTTCTCATTTTTCTCTCCTAACCTACTTATGGCATAATTCCCCCAAGGCCATAGATAGCTAGATTTTACCATCAACTTACCAGTCTTATCAAGTAAAAAAAGTACCAATAATTCAAAAGAAAAAGGCCACTACTCGGTGACCTTTCACTATTATTTGCTTTAGAAACCGTGGCTGGCGCCTCCGCCGCCGCCACCACCGCCGCCTCCTCCGCCACCACCTCCGCTGGAGGATGATGAACTAGGTGGATCGTAACGTCTAGTCTGATGGGTAAAGGCTTTATGATAATCCAACAAGTCCTGTTTGGTCTGAATAGCCGCCAGAAGCTCCTTCTCGGAAGGCTTTGGAACAATCGAGAAGGCCTTTACTATCCAATATGCAATCAGAAGTCCTAGCATAATAGCCAGAAGTATATTGGAGGCCAGCTTCATAGGCTCCGCTATCTTGGCGCCCTTTAACGAAGCACTTATCTCTTTAAATACCTCGCTAGCACATTCATAGTACTTTTTATCTGTAGCCATTCGGTAAACATTTGACACTATACTCGAAGACTTTGCTCTTGTGATTGTCTTATATATCGCACCGTTGCTATATACCGATAGTTCACGGTTTGCCATGTCTATAATAAATACAGTTCCATTTGGTGATGGACCAAAGAGCTCTTCAAGCTTGTCTCTTCCTACGTATATAGTCGTGCCCTTGTTCCTATCTATTGAATAGAATAGGGCATTTCCATAATCTGTAACAGGAGTCATATCTTCCAGAAGACTCTTCTTCTCGCCTTCCGTCAGAAGACCTGCTTCATCGACAATAACTGCCTTATAGCCCGTTTCTGAATTCGTGTATGTAGTTTGTTCGTCAGAGCCTTTTGTCTCCTCTGCCCATACACTTAGTGATGGTGCAAGGCTTGCAAGAAGAAGGAGAACACATATTGTAGCCGCTATCCAGCCTCTAACTAAACTACTTTTAATTAATCTATCTCTAAGCACGGTCATCACCTCCTTGATATATATCAAACTGAGGTAATGGTCTCATAGCCAGATAATTATATCCTCTAATGATTCCCAGGATATTTAGAATTACTCCCACCATCGCAATGATAGCGATAATGTAATACAGAGTATCATTTATTGAATTGGTGAACACTATAACTGTTATAAGTGCTAGACTGACCGTCGAGCATATAGATGCCGGAAGTCCCATCTTAGTACGCATCTGAGAAATGCTCTTTCCTGCTTTTATCGTACTTATAAGGGCTATTATAAGGAGAACAAGCATTGCTATTCCAAATCCTAGTCCAAGATCCCCTGTATCCAGCAGAGATGCAAGTCCATCTGTGAAGAAGGCTCCTCCGAAGACGAATACTAAGCATATGATAATAATCCAAGTTAACATTCCACCGGATTTCTTCTGAGCTTTCTTCTTTTTAGATTCATCTCTCTTGGCACGCTTCAAATCATTTTTAGTAACAACATATGCGTCCCCTGTCGCCCCCTGAGTATCCTCAAAGGTCGCACCCTTCTGTGCTTCTGCTCTCGCTCTCTTCTTTTCTTCTACTTTTCTCTCGCGTTCTAGCATTCCTAGATCATCATCATAGTTTTCCAAAGAAACTATCTTCTTCATCTCTGAGCTATATGTAAGAACACTGATTAAGGCGATAATACCTACAAGCAGAACAAGTATTTTCGGAGTGATAGTAAAGAACATCTGGAAAACAGCAAATAGCACCGCCGCGATAGCAAGTGCACACATAAAGTATTTTGGAATACTCATAGGCACATCCGCCGATACCTTACCCGTCTGTCCATTTACAGTTGCATATGCAACTCTATCTTTATTTCTATAGGACATGAACCAAACTGGGAACATCGCGGAACGAGTTACATTTACATTGGTACGAATCGACGACTTTACCTTTTCCTTCGGACTATCAAATCCCTGATGTGCCATAGGGCTGCTCTTTCTCAGATAGTTATAAGTACTCTCCTGAGCCAGATCTATAGCCGTCTCTTTATATACGCCCACGCCCACATCCGCAAGATCTGCATAATATCCCGACAGAAAAGAAGGACTGAACTGTGTTATATCCTTAACATTGTAAGGAGCTATATCACTACTGATATCATCCGCAAATGTAGACGAAGCATCATAGGAAACACCATTATAATAGGTATCTAGTTTACCTCTCATCATATAATGATCGGTGATTATATAATCTCCACTTCTGTGAGATGTAGAGGTAGGAATATTAATATCCCCTCTCTGAGACATATCATATAACCAATAAGGCATATAGATTCCTCTAAAGGAATCTGCCCTGCCCGCCTCTCTATAAGCCCTTGGAGCAAATATAGCTTTCTTAATAAAGTGTTCGAAAGCCGCAGTGCAATCCTGTTTTGTTTTCTTAAATGGTATGATCAGCTCTGGTTTTTTCTCTTTTGACAGCCTGCTCTCAAGAACATTTGAGGCTCCACAGTAACTACAAAAACCCGCAGCAGTTTCATCTGTAGAAGTTATCTCACCACCACACTGCGGGCATTTAAAAACCGTAACCTCGTATTCTGTAGTCTCTTCTGCTCCTTGCGCATCAAATGCATAAGGATTAAAAAGAGAGGAACACGAATCACATTTCATTTTCTGAGAAGCGATATCAAACTTCAGAAGACCTCCACAATTAGGACACTGAACCATCTCTTCCTCCCCGTGATTAATATAGTACCTTCAACTATTAATAGGTTGAATTATTACTTCTTATTGATTAAGTCCTTAGCTATATCAACAGCCTTGTCCTTAGCCTTCTCAACATCCTTCTCTGTAACTCCAGCCTTCTTAGCTGCATCCTCTGCCTTCTTGGCAACGTCTCCAGCCTTGTCTACTACATTCTTAAGATCATCTAATCCTGCCATTTAAAATCCTCCTTATTATTCAATCTATACTAACGGTTTATTCTCCCGTCTTATCTAACATTTTATCTGCATCTTCAGCCTGTTCTTCCTGCTGACCAGTAACATCACGCGCCTTATCCTCCAGCTGAACTCCAAGCTGAGCATCCTCAACAACCGGATTCGTAGCCTTCTTCTTACCACAGGCTGTAAGTGATGCGAGACACATAATCAGAAGAACGCCCATAACTAATATCTTCTTCATAACTGTACTCCTTATAAATGAACCTCTAAAACTAAAAAGTAATTAATGATAATGATCCTCATCGAATTCGTCATGATCGTGATCAACCATATATTCACGACCGGTGATTCTCTTACGCTGACGTTCCTCCTCAACAAGCTGTGACAGTTGCTCCTTAACCTCTCTTGAATTCTTGATATTCTTCAACTGGAAGCATTTCAATGTCTTATCAGAACTGTCTATTGTAATAGTGCCCATCTTGAATATTCTCTGAATAAAGGATCTGGTAAGGGATATATCCAGGACTCTGTAAAGTCTCACCTCGTCCTCTTTCTTTGTAAAGACTCCACTCTCGATGAATATTCTCTCTTCATCGAAGCTATAAATAGTAAAGGACCAAGGAAGTCCACACCAGTTTCTCTTTCTATCTCTAAATACCAATTCTCCCATTTATATAACCCTCCAAAAACTGATTACTGACGCTTTTTAGCGCATAAAACTGATATCTATTATAACATTTTAATACACAGATTAAAAGATTACATATTCTTATAATAGAATATCGCCAGATTTGTTCTATCTCTCAGATCCAGCTTAGATAAAATGTTACTGATATAATTTCTGACTGTTCCTTCGGATAAAAATAGCTTATCCGCTATCTCCTTATTTGATAACCCTTCTGCAACACACTTTACTATTTCCGCATCCTGATCAGTTAGATCAAAGGCCGTAAAGTCAAAGCTTGTACTTTCCGTTTCCTTATTACTCAAAATATTCGGAAGCTTCTCGGTTATTTCATTTCCGAATACTGACTGACCACTGTTGACCGCCTTAAGAGACGGAATGATAGAATCAAAATCCTGCTTGATTATATATCCCTTTGCTCCAATTGAAAGCGCTTTAACTATATATTCATCATCATTAAAGGTTGTAAGATAGAGAAGCTTTGCATCTGGATGAAGGCTAAGTATTTTATTCCCAGCCTCTAGACCCGTCATTCCCTCCATACGAATATCCGAAAGAAGAACATCGGGATTATGTCTATTGTAAAGGTCAATCGCCTCCTGTCCTGAGGAACCTGTCGCCAAAACCTCTATCTCGGGATCAGATTCAACTATTGTTTTAAGAGACGCAGCTACCAGCTTATCATCATCAATTATTACTACCTTCATTTCATTCTCCCTTTCTTATTTAGGAATAGATACAAATATTCTGAAACCATTATCTGTCGATATGGTAAGTGTTCCATTAACTGATTCGACTCTGCTACGGATGTTTTCAAGTCCCATTCCAACCTCATGGTCTGAAGCTGAATCAGAAGAGCTCTTCTTTTGCTCCGCATTCTCATTAGAGCCGTCATAATCATGAATCACGAGCTGATACATGGATGGATGCTCATTTAGAGAAATAGTAACATCCTTATTCTTGCTATGCTTATTAATGTTAGATATAGCCTCCTTTGTGATTCCGATTACAGCGTACTTAACCGGACGAGCCATATTATTTCCAATATCAATATCCACATTCAAATTGTGATTAGGCTTAAGCAGTTCCGCCATCTGACCAATGCTGGCCTTCACATCTATCGAGTCATCATGTAAGTCATGCACACTTGATCTTATATTATTCATTGCACTATCAAGAGTTTGTCTAACCTCCTCCAGCTGTCCATGAACCGGTTCCTCCTTATGAATCGCTAGCAGCGCTCCCATCTGAAGTATGGCACGCGACAGTGTGTGACCTACATTGTCATGAATCTCTCTTGCGATTCGGTTACGTTCTGAGAGCTGAGCATTATATATCTCTGTGTCTCTAGCATTTATCAGCTCCATATTCTGAGATTGGAGTCTGGTATTCTTCTCAGCACTGTCATCTCTGATTCTTCTGTAATCCTTTGATAGAATACTTAGTCTCTCCGACTTAATTGATAGAATTATAGCCAAGACTGAAATAAGTATAATAAATAAAGTTCTGTATGGCCCATATTCAAGAAAGGAATTTATAACAGTTATCACAGATAAAACACCCGCTATATAGTTTCTGCTTCTGGTACTATCGTAAATCACAATCGGAACCAGCGATACAGCAGGAGCATAGAAAACAGCTATTACTGCCACAATTATTTCAAGGAAAAAAGCGCACCATTCACCACCCGACTCTGGTTTCATCGAATTGTTCGATTTTTCTCCGCGAATCAGATAATAATTAAGTGCGCTGAAAATAATTGCTGCATATATGCATATCATAAATGCCGTCCCACCGAGCATAGAGCTCACAGCATAAAGTGATATAGCAAGTATTATTATTTTATCAATTATCCTGTTCATGCAATCAGTATATCAGTTTTCCTTTTTGCCGACAACATTATACAGTAGTCGTATCCTTCTCTAAGCGCTCGCCTTATTGCCGTAATATCTTGTGACTGCAAGCCCCACTGTTAAACAAACAACTCCAAAGAGCAGCTGCAGACCATAGCATCCAATAAGGTCGGTAAGTCCTGCCCCGTCATACCATATCTTCTTACATGCAACACTGTACCAATAATTTGGAATGAACCTTCCAACCTTCGCAACTCCCTCGCCAAGAATATCCAGATCAACGAAGGTTCCGCCCAGGAAAGCAAAGGATAGACCGATTATCACTGTAATGAAGGAAGCCGCATTTGTTGATCCCTTCGAAATCAGAATAGGGAAACTGGTAAGCATTGATAGCAATAGCGTTGCTGTAATAGTATAGATATAAGTATTAAGCACCGATAACCACCAGGAGGAGGTAAAAGCAACCCCGGCTCCATTTTTCAATGTGATTACAATTATGAATACCGTCGCTACCGCAAATGCAACTGTTGCCGCACCAAGAATAAGTGATATATTTCTCGAAGTAAGCTTTATAGAAGAAACGTTTGTTCTGTTCTTCTTTTCTTTTTCATTAAATGCAATAATTACAGGTATTACTCCGGAGAAGATTATAGAAAGAATACCGTATGGAAGCACAAGAAACGATGTGTACTTAACTGCATTTGTATCCACCTCCTCTTCCTGGAAGGTTGTAAATTCTGATATGTCTAAAGCTGAATCAGCTCTTTTAGAAGCGTCCGCCAGTTCTTCACCCGAAGCCATGTAATCGGTTACAGCATTTAGATATTGATTTATCTGCATATTGATGAAGATTCCTCTTGGCATGCCTTCATCATAGGTTGCCTGAAGCATATTCGCCAAATCCTCTTCGTTTATGCTCTTACCATTTTTCTTTGCTTCTACTACAGAAGATATGTTATCTCCGAAACCCTTGGGAATCACGATGTACTCGCTTATATTTTCGTAAAAGAGTAAGTCCTTTATCTGGTCATCTGTATACTTTCCATCATCCAGATTATGCCTCTTTCCCAGGTAGTTCACAAACTCTTTAGAAATTGCAGAGTTGTCTTCATCTACCACAAGAATGGAGTACTTCTTCTGCACTATCTCATCTGCTCCTGAGCTGCTCTCAGAGGCAAATATCCAGATCATAAATATCATAATCGCACTATACATGATCAGGCTCATTTTATATTTTCTAAGCACTTTGAAAAACGTCTTATATACTTGCATATTGCCTCCTATAAGCTCTTATAGCTATTCTTTCTAGACAGAAAGAGTCCGATAATTATCATTACAAAACTAAGACCAAATATATATGCCAGAGACCTATAATATCTTGGACCAACTCCGAAAAGATTCAGTGAATAAAATGCGTCGGTTATTACAGCTGATGGATTGATTCTATTGAAGAGCGGGAAAGTTTTCTCAACCCATATCTTAATATCTCCCAGCATAAGGCCGGCCATGAAGCCTCCTCCGAGAAGTATAGTCATAAGCAGAGCCTCCTTCTTGTCACGGGCAAACTTACCAATATGTGCAACCATATATCCCAGAGATATTCCAACCAGATTCGATGCTACAGAGGTGAAGTAAACCAGACCTATATCTCCACCATAATTCACTCCTAAAACAAGTATGTAAAAGGAAAGTGCAATCACTGTTACGAGGCTTTGAATTATCATAATCGCTGCAAGCTGCGCAAGTTCCAGAAGCACCTTATTAATTGGTGAACCATCCAGGCGCATACCCGTCATAGATTGATTAGCCTGATTGCTAACAATAGAATAAAGTGTTCCGATAGAACCCATCATAGCCAGCATCGCTATCAGATTGTAGAAGTAGGTTACAAACGGATCTCTGTTACCACCACCCATGCTCTTTTCTTCTACGAAGTCAAAGCTTTCCATAGATTCATCCATCACGTCATCAGATTTTTCCAGATCATCCGGATTATCATTAATTGTATTTATTGCTTTATCAACCTGAACTCTATATTCGGAAATGATACTTGAAAGAATGCTGTGTTTTACACCCATTCCAGCCACTTCCAGATAAATATCCTTCATTCCGGATATTGTTATGATTCCAGCTATATCGCCATCTTTCAGAAGCTTCTCTGCTTCCTCATGATTTGAAACCTTCACTTTTTCAATCATTTTTGTGCCGTCTTCATATTCAAGTTTATCCAGCACTTCTGAGAATGGATGATCATCAACTGTTATATTTTCTATAAGCGACTTATCCTCTGACATATAATCATACGGAAATAGACTAAGATCATATCCCTTCATGTCATCGAAGCTTTTTACTGATTCCAGCTCCTCTAACGTTTCTTTACTAAGTGGCGGTTCCTTATCAAAATCCTTACCCATAGCCTCGGCAGTAGCTTCCTCCGTTGCATAATCTTCAAGGTCGCCACGCATTTTATCTTTATCAAGATAAGAGAATGCCTGCATAGTCTTATATTCATCAATTGCCTGTTTCTCAGCTTCAACTACAACCAGAATAGGCTCGCTCTTATTACTATCATAGATAGATGAGAATGCGAAATAGAAAAGGGTTCCCAAAATAACAGGGAAAGCCAGAGTCCAGAAGACATATATCTTCGACCTGAGTGAAAGCTTAAGTTGTGCAATTAAAACTCTTCCAAACATTTTTTACTCCTTATCTCTAAGCTCTTTACCAGTAATTTCCAGGAATACATCATTAAGTGTTGGTAGCTCTGAATAGATTCTTTCGTATTTGATACTATTCTCTGACAGGTACTCAATAACGTGTGTGATATTATGCTTTCCGCCACTACACTTAATGGTCAGCTTGTCACTCATGTATTTAACATCATAAACATGGTTAAGCTTTTTAATGGCTTCTATATGTTCTTCCGAAAGCTTCTTTATATCTACGATTACATTTTCGGTATTCTTAATGCGACCCTTGAGCTCTTCGCTGGTTCCTGAGGCGACCTCTTTACCTTTATCCATAATGAGGATTCGTGAGCATATCTGTTCGATTTCCTCCATGTAGTGCGATGTATAGATGATTGTCGCACCGGCTTTATTCAGTTCAACAACCCCTTCGAGGATTTTGTTTCTCGACTGTGGATCCACCGCAACTGTTGGCTCATCAAGAATTATAAGATCCGGCTTATGTGCTATTCCGCATGCTATGTTGAGTCGCCTGAGAAGTCCACCCGAGAGTTTCTTAGGATAGAACTTTCGGAAGTCGTTCAAATCAACGAATTCAATTGCCTCCTCAACATACTGCTTTCTAGTTTTCTTATCCTTTATATATAATCCGCAGAAGTAATCAATATTCTCGTAAACTGTGAGCTCATCAAATACCGCCACATTCTGACAAACGATTCCGATTCTCTTCTTCAGATCTCGCCTCTTAGGCGTCATCTTCTCTCCGAAGAGTTCAACCTCACCCTTATCATATTCCAGGAGGGACAGGAGGCAGTTAATGGTTGTTGTCTTTCCTGAACCATTTGGTCCAAGGAGTCCAAAAACCTCTCCTTCCTTTATTTCTAAACTGAAGTTGTCCAGAGCAATAAGCTCCTTATATCTTTTAACTAGATTACTTATTTTTACTACTGTCTCGCTCATAACTTATCCTTTCGTTTTGTTAGTGCGTTTTAGTGCCACTTTCTCTTTACAATTCATAGTCTAATCTTTCTCTAACAAAAATGTAAGTGAAGCATGTCAGTTTGTGAATATGACATTTGTCACAAAAAAACCAGGCTCAT
>DFEN01000004.1 GCA_002368685.1 Lachnospiraceae bacterium UBA3801 | reverse complement strand
CAGCAACAAAGGGAAATGGTGTTATTAATACTATTTTCGATGGATATGATTATTTTAAGGGCGAGATGAGTTATAGAGCTAATGGAAGTCTTATAGCATTTGAAGCTGGTACATCTGTAACTTATGGACTCTTTAATGCGCAGGAGAGAGGTACACTCTTTATAGGTCCTGGCGTAGAAGTATATGCAGGTATGGTTGTTGGTGAGACAGGAAGACAGGAGGATATTGAAGTTAATGTTTGTAAGACAAAGCATCTTACAAATACACGTTCTTCAGGATCAGATGAGGCACTTAAGCTTGTTCCTCCTAGACAGTTATCTCTTGAACAGTCTTTAGACTTCCTAGATACAGACGAGCTTCTTGAGATAACACCAGAAAACCTTAGAATAAGAAAGAAGATACTTGATTCTCGTATGAGAATGAGAGCTAATAGACAGGCTAATAACTAATGTTATCCTTAGCGAAGCAAAGGATATATTTATCAAGAGAGGTATATAATATGAGAAATCTTACAATGCTTATGGATTATTATGAGTTAACTATGGCAAATGGCTACTATGTTACAGGGAATAAGGACAAGATTGCGGTTTTCGATATGTTCTATAGAACTAATCCTGATGGGGGCGGTTTTGTTGTTAGTGCTGGACTTGAGATGCTGATTGATTATATTCAGGGACTTAAGTTTACAGATGATGACATCGAATATCTGCGTGGAAGAAATATGTTTGATGATGGATTTCTCGAGTATCTCAGAAACTTTAAGTTTACAGGTACTATTGAGGCTGTGCCAGAGGGTACTATAGTTTATCCTAATATTCCTATAGTAACAGTTACAGCTCCTATTATTGAGGCGCAGATAGTAGAAACAATGCTTCTTATATGCATTAACTTCCAGTCCCTTATCGCTACAAAGGCTAATCGTATAGCTAGAGCAGCGGGCGATGCAGTGGTTATGGAGTTTGGTGCTAGACGAGCTCAGGGGCCTGATGCAGCTGTATGGGGAACAAGAGCTTGTTATATAGGTGGTGTAAATACTACCGCTACAGTAATGGCTGATCAGCAGTTTGGTGTAACTGCAGTAGGAACGATGGCTCACAGCTGGGTTGAATTCTTCCCATCAGAGTATGAAGCGTTTAAAGCTTATGCTGAAATCTATCCGGATAACAGCGTACTTCTTATTGATACATATGACATTCTTGAAAGCGGACTTGTAAATGCTATAAAGGTAGCTCATGAAGTCTTAGAGCCAATGGGTAAGAGGCTTAAGGGTGTTCGTATAGATAGTGGAGACCTTGCTTATTTCTCTAAGAAGATTAGAAGAACTCTTGATGCAGAAGGCCTTCAGGATTGTAGCGTAGTAGTTTCTAACAGTGTGGATGAATATCTGATTGACTCTCTTAATAAGCAGGGTGCTAAGATTAATTCTTACGGTGTGGGTGAGAGAATGATCACCTCTAAGTCTGATCCTGTTTTTGGTGGTGTTTATAAGCTTGTGGCTGTTAAAGAAGGAGACACATTTATTCCAAAGATTAAAGTGTCAGAAAACGTAGAAAAGATTACAAACCCTGGAAAGAAGAAGGTTTATAGAGTTTATAGTAAAAAGACAGGTTATGCCATTGCAGATCTTCTTACTATGGCGGATGAAGAGCCTGATTTCAGTGATGCTTATACATTTATAGATCCAACTAAGCCTTGGAAGAATATGAAGTTTAGAAATGTTGATGCTAAGCCTCTTCAGGTTACTATCTTTAAAGATGGTGAGCTTGTATATGAAAAGCCAACCCTTAAAGAGATACAGGATTTTGTAAAGCATCAGCTCGCAAATGAGGTATGGGAAGAGGAACAGAGATTCTATAATCCTCATATTCATTACCTGGATCTTTCACAAAAATTATATGAAACTAAGAAAGAACTTCTTGCCGGTGTAGAATTTGTTGACTAATCGGAATATGGCTTTTGAACGTATCATTTATATTGAAAATATATGCTATAAATGATAAAATGTTAACACTTAGGTATTAATGGAGGGGAAAGGTGTGGAAGATTTAAATAATCAAAGTTATGATGAATTCACACTTAATTTCAAACTTGAGGAAGATGTACCTATCGATCAGTTTGAAATGACTATGTATAATTACGAATTTGTGGGGAATCGTACTAAATGTACATGTGTAGCTATTGATGGTGTTAGAGCGCTTCAGTTCAAAGTGCCTGCTACCTTGCCTCTGGAACAATTCCTGCGTAAACAACTATATAAGGGTGAATTTTTATCGATATTATCGAATATACTTAATCAGCTTATTTATTTTTCAGAGAACAATATGCCACTTAATAAGCTGCTTCTGAATATTCATTATATGTATATTGAATTATCGACACTTGATATTCAGCTTCTTTATATGCCAGTAAACAAGAAGTTTGCTGATTGTAATGTAACTGAGTTTATTCAAGAGTTTATTAGTAAAGTTCGTTTTGCTAATATGTCATCAGTTGAATGTGTCGATCAGATACTTAAGTATCTTGATAGTAAGCTAATGTTTAATCTTGAGGAATTCTATCAGTTCATTCTATCTATGGAGCAGAAGTCTATCCTGGAAGATGAAGGAAAGCAGAAGATGGTTGATGAACCTGTGGTTCAGGCTACTTCTGAGAATTATAGTAATCCAGTTCCTTATCTTGTACGTATCAAGACAAATGAACTGATTCCTATTCTTCATAAGGAATTCATGGTTGGTAAATCAGTAAATTGCGATTATCAGATACTTGATAATAAGAAGGTTAGTAGAAAGCATGCTATCTTTAGGATTAGTAATGGAGAGTGTTATGTGAGAGATAATGCTTCTACAAATCATACATTTATAAATGGACAACTTATTCAGCCGGGTGTTGAAATAATGCTCACCAATGATGATAATATCAGAATGGGTGATGAAGAGTTTAAATACTGGGTTAGATAATTTGATTTAATATTTAGGGTGAGAGAAAAGAGAACCACTTGTTTACATTTATGTACAGTGGTTCTCTTTCTTGTTTTTATCTCGTTAATACATATTTTACATGTATTCTACGGTGTTTTTCAGCATATCAAATCAGCTTAAATATTTTTCAGAAATTCTTCATTAATTTTAATTACCTGCTTCATTGCCTCAGGACCAGGTGCACCGATAGTATTTCTTTTCTCTACGCATGTCTTTAGGCTTATAGCATCATATATATCATCCTTAAATACAGGGCTGATCTTCTGAAGTTCTTCGAGAGAGAGCTCTTCAATAGCCTTATTATTATCGATGCAGTAGAGTACCAGCTGGCCGATTATTCCGTGGGCATCTCTAAATGGAACACCATTTTTTACTAGATAATCAGCTGCGTCAGTGGCATTTGTGAAGCCCTTCATAGCGCTAACCTTCATATTTTCTTTATTGAGTCTCATAGTACTTATCATACCATTGAAGAGTGCGATACAGCCCTTTACAGTATCTATTGCATCGAAGGTAAGTTCTTTATCTTCCTGCATATCCTTATTATATGCAAGAGGGATACCCTTCATTGTAGTTAGTATAGATACGAGAGCGCCATATACTCGACCTGTTTTGCCTCTTACAAGCTCTGCGATATCAGGATTCTTCTTTTGAGGCATTATTGAACTACCAGTGCTATAGGAATCATCAAGCTCAATGAACTGATATTCGTTTGAGTTCCAGATTATAATCTCTTCAGAAAATCTGGAAAGATGCATACAAATAGTAGAAAGAGCAGATAGAAGCTCTATAACATAATCTCTATCAGAAACTGAATCCATACTATTAAGAGTAGGACCGTAGAAGTCTAGAAGATCTGCTGTAAGCTTTCTATCCAGTGGATATGTTGTTCCAGCAAGAGCTCCAGCTCCAAGCGGACAGTAGTTCATTCTATCGTATATATCAGATAGTCTGTCGAAGTCCCTTTTAAACATTTCCATATATGCGCCTACATGATGAGCAAATGTGACTGGCTGAGCTTTCTGTAAATGTGTAAAACCAGGCATATATGTATCAAGGTTTTCCTTCATAAGATTGTGAAGGGTAGTCATGAGTTCTTTCAAAAGTTCTTTGATTGCTACAACCTCGTCCCTTGTGTAAAGTTTCATATCGAGAGCAACCTGATCATTACGGCTTCTTCCTGTATGAAGCTTCTTGCCAGTGTCTCCGATTCTATCTATAAGAGTGGCTTCAACAAAGCTGTGAATATCTTCATATTTAGGAGATATTTCAAGCTTTCCTTCTTCAACATCTGAAAGAATTCCTTTTAATCCTTCAATTATTTTGTCGGATTCTTCTTTTGTTATTATGCCTGTTTCGCCAAGCATAGTAGCATGAGCGATGCTGCCTTTGATATCCTGCTTATAAAACTTCTGATCAAAGGAGATAGAAGCATTAAAGTTGTAAACTAATTGGTCGGTTTCTTTTGTGAAACGTCCTCCCCATAGCTGAGCCATTATTGTTACCTCTTTTCACTTAAATTAAACATAGATAGTTTAATACACTTGGATAAATGTATCAAGTTAAATTACTTATTGGCAAAAGTTATATTGCTTATTGTTAAAAGCTAAATATCATTTGCTCGAATAGTTTAATGTGTTATCATATATAAGTATTTATTGAAAGGATATTTATTTATGAAAGATACTTCGAATAAAGTGTTATCAGTTATTTTGATTGCTATTATAATCATTCTTCTTCTGATTCTTATTAAAGGGATATTTACACCAGCAGGTGAATCTATAACTGATTTTCTGCCATTTAAGTCAAAAGAAAAGGAAGATAAAATATATACATCTATAGATGAAATAGCGGCTAAGATAAATGAAGAAATTGAGAAGGGAACAGATGGCGAGCTTTCTCTTATGGTATCTACAGCTGTGAGTAAAGAAGATCTCAAGGATGTTTATTATGTAATTGATTCTATGGTAGGTACAGTGAAGTCCATTACAACCTATGAAAGCGATGGCGAAGATCATCGTAAGGTTACATTTGATTTTGAAAAAGCTGACTCGATGTATGTATATGAGAGCATTGTAGAGCATAAAGAAATCCCTGCGGATAAAACAAATGCTAAGAAAATGGAGAGTGTATGCCGTACATTTTTAAATGAAAATATTAAACCGGGGATGTCAGATTATGAGAAAGAGCTTTGTATACATGATTATATAGTGGAAAATACTGTATATGGATTTAGCCTAAGTCATGATGATAGTGAATTTAATGCGTATGGAGTACTCATAAATGGCAGAGCTGTTTGTTCAGGATATGCTGCGGCGATGAATCTACTACTCAGATGTGCAGGAGTCGATTCTAAAATTGTGATTGGAGATGCTACAGATATTTATTCTAAGGATAGTAAGACCGAAAAACATGCTTGGAATCAGGTTAAGATTGATGGTGTTTGGTATAATATGGATGCTACTTGGGACGACCCGGTGGGAGCAGGAGAGGATAGAGTTACTCATCAATATTTTAATGTTAAGGATGATATATTGGATGATACTCATACTTGGAAGCCTGAGAATGCTGAGAAATGTGATAGCATGAAGGCTAATTACTATTTGTATAATAACTCTTATATATCTGATACATCTTCACTGGAACTATATATAACTAATACATATAACATTAATGGTAAGGGAAATATTGAATGTGCTCTAAATAATCTGGATATAAATGACGATACGTTGCAATTTATATTTCAGCTTTCGGGAGTGGAATCTGTCAAGTATTCAGTTAATGGAAGTAGTGAATATTCCATTTTATCGGTTTACATAAATTGAAAATCGTAACAAATTGGATAAAATTACCTTTAAAACCGTAAAATAATCGTTACAAAAATTTAAAATTTGTGCAATTTTACCTAAAATATTTGTTGATTTATTACAAGTGTTGTGTTAATATAATTGTAACAAATACAATTTGTATGTTAATACTTAAAAACCATCCTTTCACTTGTCCCAGGCATTTAGCCTGGGATTTCCTTTGCATGATTTCTTATCAGCACTCCCGAGTGAAGAGTGCTAATTTTTTATTGACTTTTATATATTTAGGACTTATTATCTATTAGTATGATATTAAAATATTATAAGAAAAGAGGCGCATTATAATGTCAACACAAAAGGGAAATCTATCAATAGATAGCGAGAACATATTTCCTATAATTAAAAAATGGTTATATTCTGATCATGATATATTTATCAGAGAGCTTATATCTAATGGAGTAGATGCTATTACGAAGATTAAGAGACTTGCTTCAATGGGCGAAGCATCTGTTGAGGATGGAACTCAGTATAAGGTTACTGTTATGTCTAGTCCAAATGAAAAGACTCTTACCTTTATGGATAATGGTATTGGAATGACAGCAGAAGAGGTTGAGAAGTATATAAACCAGATTGCATTTTCTGGTGCTGCTGATTTCCTTGAGAAGTATAAGGATAAGGATCAGAGTGAGCAGATAATTGGACATTTTGGTCTTGGATTCTATTCAGCCTTCATGGTTGCTGATAAAGTTACTATAGACACACTTTCTTATCAGGATGGAGCTGAGCCTGTTCATTGGGAGAGTGACGGTGGTCTCACATACGAGATGTCAGATGGAAATAGAACTGAGAGAGGTACTACTATAACTCTTTACTTGGCTGATGATTCACTTGAGTTTGCAAATGAGTTCAAAGTTAAGGAAGTTATTAATAAGTATTGTTCCTTTATGCCTGTTGAGATTTATTATATAAATGAAGATAAGGCGAAGAAAGAAGCTGAAAAAGAGATAGAGACTGAAGCTAAGGTTGTTGAAGAAAAAAAGGAAAAAGCTAAGGCTAAGGCAAAAGCTGAAGAGGATGATCTGATTGGAGATGCTCCAAAATCGGAAGAGAATGTTGATACCGAAGAGTCAGAAGCTGAGGATGCTTCAAAAGAAGCTGAGGCTTCTGATAAAGAGGAAAAGAAGGATGAACCTAAGCCTCTTAATGATATACATCCACTTTGGACTAGAACTCCAGCGGATTGTAAGGATGAAGAATATATTGACTTCTATCAACATGTATTCCTTGATTTTAAAGAGCCGCTGTTCTGGATACATCTAAATATGGATTATCCATTTAACCTTAA
>DFEN01000026.1 GCA_002368685.1 Lachnospiraceae bacterium UBA3801 | reverse complement strand
AATCTCAGGATCCTTTTTAAGCTCAACATCACTCAGCTGAACACTCTTATAAAATGCATCAGCGCCCTTTGAGAAGTCCATTTTTTCGCCCATTGAAGCAGAAAGAGTCTGCTGCTCTGGAATTGGTGTGTTTGGAGGAAGACCAAATGTCTGAAGTATCGTATCACTAAAGAGTCGGCAGGATCTTCCATTTCCATCGCCAAAAGAATGGGCTGACAATGTCATTTGATAAGCAAATGCAGCCAGCTGAACTGCCATAGTCTTCTGAAGATTTTTATCATCAATCTGCTTAATCTGATTCATTCCATCAGCTACTTTATCTAAAATATTATATAACTGCTTTGGAACATATGATGCACTGGTACCTACTATTCCACCGAATCCAACTCCAATACCACGAAGCTTTCCTCCCGCCGGATCACCTGGTCTTGCAGCTTCATTTATTTCACTTATTGCATTAAACAGATCACCAAACGTAACCTGTTCCTTATTCATAAGCTCTACAGAATGTATTCTGGCCACCTCTGCACCTGCGTTAAGTCCAAATGTCCCCTTAACAAATCCATCTATTTTTCCCTGTATTTTTTCTCTTTGTTGTGCATGTTCCTCATCATCGGGAATGTCGTTTAACTGCTTCTGTAATTTTTCTACATCAGCACTAAGTGTAGTCGAATTAGCAGTTCTCCCCTTATACAGATCCTTTACACTATCTGTTGCAGGATTATACTCACCTATTTTTTCTATTCCAGGCATAGGTTTATTAACAAATGTAAAATTAGCGGCTGAATTATCAAATCCCTGTGTAGTATCTCTATCAAGAAGCTTTCCCTCTTCCCCCATCATATAGTCTAATAACTTCGCATTTCCAAAGCTATTCATTACAGTTTGACTAAACTGTCCATACTCAGGATTTTCCTTATCCATAACCTCAATGGTTTTCTCCGCTATGTTGTCAAATACCTGATCCATAAAATCGCCAACACTTAAATCAGTGTCAGTCTGATTTCTATAATCCTGAATAGTCTGTCTAAGATTATCCAACTGATTCTGATAAACCTCGATAATAGGATTATAAAAGTCGGGATCATCACAAACATCGGAATCCCGATTCTCCTTCAATTTTTCAATATGCTCTTCAAGCGAACCTTTAAGCATTTGCTCAATTGCCTTAGCATCCTTATCTGAGATAAGTGTTTTATTTTTGTTTAATATAGGCATTTTTCGTCACCTCCATTGTATTTATATTTTTATTATACTCGCTAAGCATAACAAAAGCGCAACACATTATTCACTTGCAAAACTGATTACAAATTTTAGTTTTTTATCCTCGAGTTTTGCTTCGATACTGCCCTTTTGTTTTTCAACTAAAAGCTTAGCTATATAGAGTCCTAGTCCAGCTCCACCAGCTGTTCTTGCTCTATCTGCACGATAGGTGCGCTCAAATATACGGCTAATATCTAATTCTTCTGGTCTTTCTACTTCATTTGCCACTGTTATTATGCATCTGCCATCTATGGATTCCACCTTCGCGTCAAAGGCATTTACCGCATATTTATATATATTGCCAAATATGTTACTAAAGACTCTGGATAGGCTCTTCGGATCTGCCTTTATATAAATTGATTTTTCTGGCAAAATGATGTTAGGAGTCAGATTCTTTTCTCTTATCAACGCCTCATTTTCGATAATAAACTCAGACAGAAAAACTGGTACATCTATCTTACTTAGTTCGAGTACATTTTGATCACTCTCAAGAACAGACATCTCAAAAAACTCATCCACCATTTCCTTCAAGGTGTCTGCCTTCTTAAAACTAATATCTAGATATTCACGCCCCTTATCACTCAGATTCTCATTCCTCATCATCTGAAGATTCCCCTTTACAACAGTAAGAGGGGTTCTCAGATCATGAGCTATATCTGATATAGATTCCTCTAGCTGTCGGCGGGATCTAGCCGACTCCAGTTTAAGATTCTTTTGATAATCTAGATTCTCATTTATCTCGGCAGCAAGCTTTTCAACCTCTCTATCCATAAGTGTAGCTCTTATCTGACGATTATAGTTTTCCTCTTTAGTTTTACCTAGCTCCATTCTGATATTTCTTATGCTACTCTTCATTGTAATAACTTTTACAAGAAGATATATAACCAGAAGACTCAGAATAACTAGCCCTACAATCATTACCTTCATATATCACCCTATACTCTTCAGCTTATATCCGATACCCCATACCGTCTCAATAAACTCTGTTCCTGAAGCCTTCTTAAGCTTACTTCTCAGATTACTCATATGTACATTTATTGTATTATCATCATATATATATTCATCCTGCCAAACTGTCTCGTAAAGATTCGCCTTAGTAAAGGTCTTCTTCGGATTCTTCAAAAAAAGTTCTAGCAGTTGCATTTCCTTTGCTGTTAACTTAATAGAAACTTCCTCATACATTACAGAATTCAGTTCCTTATTCAGTACAATTCCAGCGTAAGAAAGAACTTCGCCTGAAGCTCCGCCAGCTTCATCTCCAGTATCCTCAGCACGTCTCAAGACTACTTCTATACGTACAAGAACCTCATCTAAATCAAACGGTTTGATGATATAATCATCCGCTCCCATTCTAAGCACTTCGAGGCGTGTATCCTTCATGGTCTTAGCCGATATTACTATTACAGGAGTTCTCTTTTTATCTTTATCTGAACTGTCACGTAATTCTTTTATCAGAACATCTCCAGATTTATACGGCAGCATCATATCCATAAGTATAATGTCATACTTTTCATTTTGAATATATTCAGAGGCTTCATTTCCTTCATTTGCTACATCAACCTCAAAATTATTTTCCTGAAGAAACTGCTGCAAAAGCCCGCTTATCTCTCTATCATCCTCTACTACCAGTAATCTTCTCATTCTATTCTCCTAAGTTTTATTCTCTAGCATTTCCCGGAGTTATACCTTAATCACACATATTTTTTTATCTTAATATATAGCTTATCCTTCTTGGTACTTCCACCTTCACCTTCGAAAATGAACTTACCCTTTCCTCTTACAGATACTGTGTCACCTGACTTCAGCTGTTTTGCATTTTCAGTCATCTGTCTTCCTGACAAAAAGACTTTCCCTTCAGATATGTATCTTACAGCTAAATCTCGGGATAGCTTATATACTCTTGCGATAATAGCATCCAGTCTGTTGCTACTGACTATTATACTTTCTTCTGCGAACTTAGGGGCGACAGCCTCCGGAATATCTAGGCATTTCTCCACCCTTACATTTGTATGCTTGACCTTACTCAGATTTTCAAGGATATATTCGCTGATACTTTCAGAAACAAAAATATACCCCTCATTATCTCTTACAATAATATCTCCAAGTTTAGTACGCTCTATACCTAAACCAATCACAGAGCCAAGAAAATCACGATGAGTTAATGCATCAGAGAACTTCTTCTGTACTGGACTGATATGTAGCAAAACAATTGGAAATGCCTCATCATACCCTAGACTCTCAGGCGTTCCAAATCTGACCATACATCTCTCACATCCTTCTGTCCCACCAGAAACAGAGGTACCCACGTATGCAAGATCACGTTCAAGACTGTAGAAGCTCGAAAGCTGTGACATATCAAGAAAGTCTGTGAATACAAATCTATTCTCGCTATAAGACTTCTCTGCTAGTTCATTAATTCTATTTATAAGTGTATTATCCATGATATTTATAAAATTTCTTTTTAATGATTATTTGCAATAGACGCTTTATATACATCTATATAACGACTTTCCCCTATAGGAAGCTTGCCAGGAATACTCAGAAGGTCTCTTACTGTTTCCCCAGAATCCGCGAAGGTATCTCCCGTTCTTAAGTTTCTTCCGGGTTCTATCATGTTACCATATATCAGAAATGGTATATATTCCCTAGTATGATCCGTCCCCTTAAAGGTTGGATCGCATCCATGATCAGCCGTGATGATTATAGTATCTTCAGAATACTTACCATCCACTGTTCCTATCTTAGCCATAAGCTCTCCCAGTCGCTTATCAAAGCGTTCAAGACCTTTGGCATAGCCATCCACATCTCTTCTGTGTCCCCATGTAGAGTCAAACTCTACAAGATTGGTAAATATAAGTCCATTCTTTACAATGTCAAGAGCTTCAATAGTCTTATCCATACCATCCTCGTTATCTTTGGTATGAACAGCTTCTGTAACTCCTGAACCTGCAAATATATCCTCTATCTTACCTATAGCATATACGCTCTGTCCCGCGTCTCTTATCATAGTTAGTAGATTAGGTTCATCTGGTTTCCTCGAAAAGTCACGACGATTAGAGGTTCTTACATACTTCTCTCCATCCCAGATATATGGACGCGCTATAACTCTCGCTACGTTATGATCACCAGTAAGAATCTCTCTTGCTATGCGGCACATGGAATATAGTTCTTCAGGAGAATATACACTCTCATCACAAGCTATCTGAAAAACACTGTCTGCTGAGGTATAGACGATAGGCTTTTTACTTACCTTCATCTCCTCTCCCAATTCATTTATGATAGTTGTTCCTGATGCCACACCATTATAAAGAACCCCTGGAACGCCAGTCCTTATAATAAATTCGTCAATTATCTCACTTGGGAATCCTTCGGGATATGTAGGAAATCTCTTTGGAGTATGTATCCCGACCATCTCCCAATGTCCAATAGTTGTATCCTTACCTGCAGATAGTTCAGTGAGTCTACCATATGAACCAAGGGGTTTATCCACTGGCTTAACTCCTACCATACCTTCTATATTTCCATATCCTATACTCCTAAGATTAGGAATATCAAGATCAGGAAATTGCTCCATGATATGCCCAATGGTATTACAACCTACGTCATCAAAATCCGCAGCATCAGGCGCCTCTCCCATTCCTACGCTATCAAGGACTATCCATATTACTCTTTTCATAAACAAATCCTTTTCACAATTATAAATAATAATCAAAAGTTTCAAAACGAGCTGAACAACGGCGTACCTGCCGTCATACAGCTCGTAATTTCTATTGAGGAAGCATTATTCCACCAAAGTATTCAGGTATACCCTTGCTGTCATTTAGAATGAACCCTCTAGGCTTAAGAGTTATATATGTTCCATCCGCCTTTCTGGCACGATAGGTAATGGAATATAGCACTGGTGTTTCTTCTAATACAGATTGAACCGCTTCTAGATATTTATCTACATCTTCAGGATGCACATAATCTCTCCATATATCCTCGACATCATACATATAGTCCGTCGGTATTCCGAAATCAGTAATTGCAGATAATGACCATCTAGAAAAATTGTATTTAAGGTCTGTTAAGAATATATATCCATCTCCTGCAACCGTATGCAAAGCCCCATATAATCTATCAAGCTTACGCATTCTATCATCAGGAATCAGCTGATTACTCTCTTCACGCTTCCTGACTTCTCCCAAATAATTTCCGTCTTTCAATTCAGTTTTGTTTGCATACATACGACCATCAGCTCGGTTATATACCTCCTGAAAGTTTCTATCTACTCCAGGATTATACTTCGCCATACCACACGCCACTACAGGTCCAGTTCTAAAATGTCCGTTGGTCACAGATTTTTGTTTCAACAGTTCAAGTAA
>DFEN01000156.1 GCA_002368685.1 Lachnospiraceae bacterium UBA3801 | reverse complement strand
GATAATTGTATTTTAGCTTATTCTGTATATGACTTTGATAACTCCACATCAAGCCAGGAAGTTTATAAAGATGTGACTGTTATTGCAATGAGAAGGTCAATGAAAGGCATACAGAATCTTATAGATACATACTCAGCAGAGGGTAGTGAACTGCAAAGAGAGTTTGTATCTGACCTTTCAATAGATTTAGATATTCTACAACAGACCGTAGATAATATTGTAAATCAGTTATCCTCTGACATATTCACATACAGAAATGGTGCAGAAATAACAGTTCCAAAAGGTGTTGCTACAGATATTGCAGATTTTGTTTATAAATCTAAAGAAGGCAATACTGTACTTTTCCATGAAGAAGCTAGTCTTATTGTTGTTGCAGATGACCCAACAGTAGATGTTGAGGCAGAAGTAAATTATTATGTCAATGGACGTGAGTTACCCACACATGGTTCAGAGGGATTTTTACTTAATGGTAAACATATACTCAGTCTAATGCAGTTTTGGTTAGCCGGAGTTAGTGAGACGAACAGATTTCAGGTAAAGCTCACAGTAACAGGTGGCTCAGTAAGCATACAGAAATTTAGAGCACAGGCATACATATCCATAAAGCAAAGTGATTATGATGCCATGGATATTGAAGTGGCACATAATCCTAATAAGACTTCATACAGAGTGGGTGAGAGTCTTGACTTTACTGGACTTGTTATTAACAAGGTTTATCAAAGTGAAGGTTCATCAGCAGAGGATGTTACATCACTATGTTCATTTAGTCCTAGTGAGGGTTCAAGTGTAACTTCAACTGATATGATTACTGTAACGGCTACATATACAGAAGTATCGGAGCTTGGTGATGTTAAAACTTATGCCACTGAATTTTATCTTGATGTTGTATATCTTGTAGGTATATCTGTAGCACAAGAGCCTACAAAGACAGAGTATTATGTAGGTGATAATCTTGATTTGTCAGGAATACAAGTTATTGCAGACTATTCAGATGGCAGTACAGCAGATGTTACGAGTCAGTGTACTTATGTTCCTGCTAGTGGATATGCTTTTGCATCAATAGATGAGGGCGAGATACAGATAACTTATACAGAAAATGGCATAAGAACAGAGACTTCTACTTTTGTAACTGTTGAAGAAAAGCCTACTCCTGTACCTGTATTTGATTTGAAGTATGTAATATATACAGTGAATGATTATTATAAACGTATAGATATAACTGGACTTAATGTACAAGAGATTGTTGATGATGGAATTGATAATCTTACTATACCCGATTCATATACAGTGGACGGAGTAACTTACACAGTAAGGCTGACAGGTTAATGTAAGAGAGGTATATATATGAACTGCACAATGAACGATGCCTATGTTAGATGTAATTTTGATATGAGTGCTATATCCACATTTTCCCCTGGTTATATTTCTTTTTATAACTCGTATAATTTTAATGGTGATGTTATTTTTCCGAACAACTTAGTTGGTACATCATTCTATAACTGTGCCAGTTTCAATGGCCATGTAACATTTCAAAATAGTTTTAAAGGCTGGAGTTTAGAAAATGTTTTTAGAAATTGTATACACTACAATCAACCTACAATATTTCCAGACATAATTACATCTAGCTCTCACACTTTAAATCTGCTATCTGCTTTTGCAGGTTGTACAAATTTTAATAGTCGTGTACATATTTCTAATAATGCTGTTAGTTGTGATGAAATGTTTATGGGTTGCTCAAATTACAACCAAATAACATCAATACCAGATTCTGTTGTAGGTATTCGTGATATGTTTTCTGGGTGTAACAATTTTAATTCCAATGTTATTATCGGTAATGGTGTTAATAATTGTCAAGGACTGTTTTGGTCAACTCGGTATTCTAATCATCATATCTTTAATGCTCATGTTACAATTGGTCAGAATGTTAGAGTTTGTGATTATATGTTTCAAAACTGTTCTAATTTTAATCAAGCTGTCACTATTCCTGATAATGTTAATACCTGTTTCCAAATGTTTCAAAATTGCCACAATCTTAATAAACAGGTGACATTAGGAAATAATATTCGGTCTTGCGGTGGAATGTTTGAAGATTGTTATAGCTTTAATCAGCCTATAACTATTCCAGACACTGTTACATATTGTTCTAATATGTTTTATAACTGCTACAGTCTTAATCATCCTGTTATTATTGGAAATAATGTTAATGATTGCAATTCTATGTTTTCTGGTTGCCAGAACTTTAATCAGCCTGTAACAATACCGAGTTCAGTTAAGGCACTATTAGGCATATTTTATAATTGTCGCAGTTTAAATAGTATTGTTACAATAGGTGACGGAATAAATAATGTGGCAAGTTTATTTTCAAGCTGTACTAACTTTAATCAGCCTGTGACAATACCAAGCAGTGTAGATTGTTGTAGTGCTATGTTCACGGATTGTTCTAATTTTAATAAGTATGTGGCTATACCTAGTAGTGTAAATAATTGTTCATGGATGTTTAACGCCTGTTCAAATTTTAGTCAGGATGTATATGTTCCTGATGGTGCAAATTATCGTAATATACTCAATGGATGTACTAATTATAAAGCAACTATTTCTGTACCAAATTCATCTGGCACAGCGCTTAAAGCAAGTGAGGGAACATTAGGTGCGGTTGTTATTCATAGAGATACTGGTAATACTGATACTGTAAAATATGACCCTGTGTTAAATCAGTATTTTTGGGAATATACATAACCCCTAACTATTGAGTAATCATTGGTACAATGTTAAAATAAAAAAGAGAAGGAGGCTAAATACCATGATTAAAGTAGTGACTATTGAAAACACAGATGCAAATAGCAATAGCTATAAAGTATCTTTGTTCGCCGACACTAGAGAAGAGGTAGTACCTGGTGCAGAAATCGTTGGTATGCCTGAAGGAGCCACTATCGAGATGGGAAGTGATGTCTTTACTTCTGATTCACAGATGGCATTTATGAAATCTAATGGACAGTGGAATTGGGGAGACGAGTAAGGAGGACTATTATGAGCGGAATGAATGCTGATTTAGCTATGAAAAAAGCCATAGCAGTCTCTAAGAAATACACCAAAGACACTGTTGAAGGCGCTGGTGCAATAAAGGGTAAAGATGGAAAATCTGCTTATCAGATAGCAGTAGAAAAGGGCTTTGTAGGTACAGAAGAAGAATGGTTAGCATCACTTCAAGGAGAAGAAGGACCAGAGGGACCTCAAGGCGAAAAAGGTGAAAAGGGAGATAAAGGCGACCCCGGTAGTGGGGGTGTGTCTTTCTCATACGATGAGGCTAATACAAAGCTAATAATCACAACTTATTAAAAAGGAGGACTAAAAAGATGCCTAGTATTTTAACACAGTTGGAACTCATGGTTGATGTTGAGGGCGTTCAGCAGTTGGTCACATTTGACCTTCAGGATGCTGGTGCAAGAGAGCTGATTGCCGCACTCGGTAATGCTGTTAAGTGGTTGGGTGTTACAACAACAGAGCTTGTTGATAACGTAACCACATCACCTGACATTGTAGTTGGCGGTGAAACAAAGACAGCTACTGCCGGTGGAATGGCTCAGTATAATGGAGAAGAGTTCGTTTATGACGGCACTAAGTGGCAGTCAATCGGCAAGAACAACTTCGGTAACCTTGCATTTAAGAGCTCTGCATCAGGTAGTTTCACTCCTGCAGGAACTGTAGGTGCGCCTGAGATTACTGTTACAGGAAAGTCAACTGACACAGTAAATTCTATTACTAATGTTGGTACACTTCCTTCATGGACAGTAAGTGGAACAAAGGCAACATTCAGTGCAGGAACTCTTCCTACTAAGGGTGCTGACCAGACTGTTGTTACTGATATGGGAACAATTTCAGCAGAGGCTCCTACTTTCACAGGAACACAGGGTACTGTCACAGTAGAGTGATGGCAAATCAAGTTACTACCTGCTAATCACAGGTAGTAACTTTTTCAAAAGGAGAAAAGATATGCCAAATATTATTGAAACAATGGATTTTGGTGACGGTGTTGAAAGACGAGTTCACCCAATAATAGATAGTGTGTTGTCTACCACAAGTGAAAATCCTGTACAGAACAAAGTAATTACTTCGCAATTTCAACAGCTCACAAATGATATCACAGGACTTTTTGATAATACAGAAGCAAACGGAGCTGTGAATATGTTGCCGAATACTGCGACTACACAAACTATCAATGGTGTCACGTTTACTGTTAAGAATGATGGCAGTATTATTGCTAATGGTACAGCAACTAGTAATGCATTTCTATACATATTAGGAACAAATTCAACAGATTATAAGCCGCTTCCTAATATTGTTGGTAAAACAGTAAAGCTCACAGGTTGTCCATCTGGAGGTAGTGACAAAGCTTATCTCTTGAGATTGGTGGGAATGACAACATCATATATTGCTTATGAAGATTCAGGTGATGGTATTACATTTACTGTGCCAAATAATCTCACAGGTTGTTATTGTTATATTTATATTAGGGAAGGACATACAGTTTCCAACATAACTTTTAAGCCCATGCTCACAGTTGCCTCTTACAATGGTGATTATGTACCTTATACCAAAAGTAATAAGGAACTGACAGATGATGTGGCAGAAAATAATACACAAATTCAGACTTTAACGAACCAAGTTAAAGATATGAATAATGTGTATGGGAGTAAGAATTTACTTTCACAAAAATATATGCAAGTATTGCTAGGAGGTGTATCCGTAGGCAATAAAGTTGAATCTGTAAACGGATTAACTATTGTATATGGAGAGGATGGTAGTATAGAAATAAACGGTACTCCATCTGATTCTAGTAAATCTGTGGAGATTCATTTTGAGTGGACAGGGTCTGTACATGATTATAACATTGAAAATCTTGCAGGGAAAGAGGTTATTGCAAGTATATGTGATACTTCTATAAATGGGATAGTTATGGTATTAGGGTACTTTGACAGTAATAATGTTCCACATCAAAGTGGTGGTATATATTCAAAGGGCAAATACACATATCCATTAGATGCTGTTTATAGTAGAACATATTTAGCAATCAATGGCAAATTTTCTTATAATCATGCTAAAGTTTACCCAATGATTCGTCTGGCATCCATCACAGACCCAACATACGAGCCATACGCTAAGACTAATCGACAGCTCACAGAGGACACAGCATCAATCGAGAGTGATATATCAGCAATAAACACACAGCTTTCACAGCTTGATTTTGATGGTGCAGGCGCACACAACAGCATTTATCGTGGAAAGTATCTTGGTGCAGAGGTAACAGCCGAACAGTATGCACATATAGCTGATGGCACTTTCAAGGATATGTATATAGGTGACTATTGGACGATAGGCGGTGTTAATTATAGAATAGGGCATTTTGATTATTGGTATAACACAGGTGATACGGCTTGCACTACTCACCATGTTTTGATAGTCCCAGACACCAATTTAAGCACCGGACAAATGAACAGCACCAACACCACGGCAGGCGGTTATGTAGGGTCAGATTTAAAGACGGGGACAAACGACAACACAGCCCTTGCAACAGCTAAAAACATTATAACCACGGCTTTTGGTAGCGCACATATTTTGATACATAAAGAGTATTTCACAAATGCGGTAGCAAACGGAAAACCCTCTGGAGCAGAATGGTACGATTCAGATATTGACCTCATGAATGAGAACATGGTCTATGGAACGAACATCTTCTCACCTCATCCGGACGGAATCACAATTCCATACCTGTACACAATCGACAAGACACAGATTAAGCTCTTTGCAGAAAGACCTGACCTCCTCACAATACGTGCGGCCTGGTGGCTGCGTGATGTCGTGTCGGCTGCGGCCTTTGCGGATGTCTACAGCTACGGGCTTGCGACCTACGGCAACGCCTCGGTCTCTCGTGGCGTCCGCCCATCTTTCGGTCTCAGAGCATAAAAAACAATCAAAATAAAAGGAGGATATATTATGTTTTCAGTAGTTAAATGTGTTAATGGCAATTTCGCAGTAGTTTCCGAGCATTCAGATTTCAGCGGTGCAAAACAGAGCTATTGGAACACCTGCATTACACTTGAAAATGCGCAGGACGTTATCAAGGGTCAGGTTGCACTTCTCAACGAATATCTTTTAGTTGAGCAGGGCTTTACGCAGACAATCGTACACACCCCTGCTGAACCTGAGCCAACAGAAGAATAAGTTAGTTCGTTAAAGGTTACATTTTGCGACGTAAATAATTGAATATTAATTAAAGAGCGAGCAATCATTTTGTCCGCTCTTTTTATTCCTATTTCAAAGGAGAAATAAATATGTTATTGTATGTTTACAAATTGAATGATGTGAAAGTAAACAGTATAAATCTTTTACCAACTATGTTATAATGAAGCTAACAAGGTGAGGGTAAAAAGATGACTGTAGCAGAATGGATAAAAACTATCTTTACTATTCTTTTCTCAGGAGCATTTTTTGGGTTTATACAATTTCTTATAACCCGTAAAGACAATAAAGATGACAGTTTAAAGAAGCTCAAAGAGGAATTTGATAAGGGTCTTGATGAAAGAGAAAAAACAGGTAAGAATCGTTATGATGAGCATAAAAATGCCATACAGGCTATTAAGCTACAGCATCAAGAAGATTATCAAAAGCTCAACGAGGCGATAAAGCAACTCACAGAAAACGATACCAAGATAGCGGCTCTAATTGAAGATAATCAAACAACAACAGGTGTTATAGCAAGTGGTGTTGTAGGTATGATACATAATACAATTATACATAGCACACAACCCATAGTTGATAGAGGCTGTGTGACTTATGGAGAACTAAACACATTAGACAGTCTATATACACCTTACGCTAAACTTGGTGGTAATGGAGATTGTCAGAGAAGATATAATGACATAGCTAAATTGCCAAAGGTTTCAGATGAAGAAGCTATTAAGAGGGATAAAGAGCTTGCGGTCAAGAAACAAAAAGAACTCCAAGAAGCTATCGGGGCTTGATAAATACATAATCTTTTCATTCACCGTACTTATCATATATTCTATATGTGAGTTTGTATTTTCTACTATTACAGGAGTCTCACATGATACTTTAACTGTTGCTTTATATGGAGCATTTGGTGGCGAACTTCTTTTATGCGCCGTTATTAAAAAATACAAGTTAAAGAGAGGAGATACTGACAATGAAGTGGATTTCTGATAACTGGTCATTACTTTTAGTATTACTTATCTTTGCCACATATTTCATTCTTATGGGCAGAAAGAATATCAAAGAGTGGTTACTCTATGCAGTATCTATCGCAGAGAAAGAGCTTGGTAGTGGAACTGGTAAGTTGAAACTGAGACAGGTATATGAGTCATTCCTTGTCGCATATCCTGTAATCTCAAAGATAGTACCGTTTGAAGTGTTCAGTGGATGGGTAGATGAAGCTCTTGATGAGATGAGAGAGATTATCAAAACCAACTTTGATATTAAAGCCTTTATAGAAGTAGAGGACAAATAATGAACACTCCAGATAAAGTCATCAAAATCGCTATGAATGAAGTAGGTTATTTAGAGAAATCTAAGATAGCCTATCAGAAAAATCCTAATGTTCTTTATGAAAAGACAGCAGGAGCTGGACAAGATAATTACACCAAATACGGAAAAGATATGCATAAGATTTATCCTAGTGTAATGGATTTTCCTGCATACTGGTGTGATGCTTTCGTAGATTGGTGTTTTTATAAGGCATATGGTGTGACTACAGCAAAGTCATTGCTTGGTGGTAATTTTGATGATTATACTGTAGCAAGTTGTAGGATGTATCAACAGAAAAATGCTCTTTATGATTATCCTGTTGTTGGCGACCAAGTTTTCTTCACAAAGAATGGAAACACAAGTGGTTGTCACCATACAGGTATTGTGTATAAAGTAGATGATAAATACTTCTATACAATAGAGGGCAACACATCTAATGCAGATAAAGTTGTAAGAAACGGAGGAGGTGTTGCTAAAAAGAAATACTCTATTGCTCAACAGAGAAATAAAGTTCTTTTTGGCAGACCTAAGTATGATATGAAACAGAAGTCTTTAGACGAAGTTGCAAGAGAAGTTATTGCTGGTAAATGGGGAACTGGTTCAGAACGTAGAGCAAACCTTACTGATGCAGGATATAATTGTGCAATGGTTCAAGCAAGAGTCAATGAACTGCTAAAGAAAGGATAATCTATGGAGAACGAAAAGAAAGATAATACTGTTACACACTTTGTTTTAGAGGGAATACTTAATCACTTCTCTACAATAATTAAGAGGCTGATTATTGTATTGATTGTAGTTTTAGTTTTATGGGCAGCTACTATCGCAGGATTTTTATGGTACATAAGTCTGCCTGTTGAAGAGTATGATTCCACTGTTGTTACACAAGACTTAGATGGTGATTCAAACACCATGATAGGAGTACAAAATGGCGAGACAGAGAGTATATCAGACTAGATATAGACGTAGAAGAGGCGGTAGACGTAGAAGATGAAACTAGATGACATGGACAACTATGAAATTGCAGAAGCCATAGATAGGTTTGTCCGTGGAGAACGAGCAAGAAAGATTCTTAAACGCCGTCTTTTAGACGAGATATGTTATGAGCCTTTGGCTGAGGAATTTGATATATCTGTATCTCAGCTTAAAAGAATATTGGCTAAAGCACAGGAGCAGTTATTTAAACATTTAAACAGTAGGAGAGAAAATGAATAACAAAAAACTAACAGTAGGAGTGCCGGCATTTAAGGCAAAAGGTCATATTTGTGACTGTCTATCATCTATTCAAATTCAAAGTATAAGAGACGATATATCTGTAATAGTAGCCTCTGATTATCCTGGTGAAGATTACAGTTATCTTAAAAAGAAATTCCCAGACCTTGATATAGAAACATTAGAGTGCAAAGAGAATACTGGTCCTGGTCTTGCTAGACAGAGATGTTTAGATGCCTGCAAGACTGATTGGATTACTTTTATAGATGCAGATGATGTTTTCTTTACACCGTTTGCTCTTGAACAGTTATACAAAGGCATTCAGCAAAATGTGATTGAAGTGCAGGGAACATTCTTACAGGAAATAGAAGATAAGAACAACCCTCAGATACCACGAATGATGCCTAGAAATGATGTAGGTCATCCATGGGTATTTGGTAGACTTTATAACACCAAATTCTTAAAAGTTAATGACATTAAGTTTTCAGAGCTTAGAGCTATGGAAGATGGTGAGTTTAACTGGAAGATAAGAATGACAATAGAGGGAACACCTCTACAGATAAGTGTTTTAAACCAAGACCCTGTTTATCTCTGGAGAGTTGGCAGTGAACATTCTATTACAAGAACAGGTGTAGAAGAAGATGGCATACCTCAGTATAATTTTGATTTATGCCAGCTTGGAGCTACAATAGCATCTATCAGAGCCGCCACATTCTGTAAGAAGAAAAACCCATTTAATGGTGGTGTAGATAGATTTATCACTGAAATGATGGTGGGTCAATACTTCACTTATGTAGAATGTCTTGAAAAGAAAAAGATATTCGCCAAACAGAATTTCTTCAATGCTAAACGATTCTATCATGAGTGCTATAAAGATATAGAAAACAGGATTGAAAATAAGATTCTTTCTGACATCTACACAATGCAGAGGATGCAACATGGACAGGATTTATTAGGTATCATTCCTGAAATTTCATTCTTTGATTTTATGGATAAGATAAAGAGTGAAGAGTATGGTGGGGAAGATGAGTTGAAAGAAATTCGCTCAGAGTTACCTCAAAAATATATAGAGAATGATATAAAAACTGGTGTTGCAATATTCTAAATATAGTCTATAAATGAGCTATCCACGGACTCGTGGGTAGCTCTTTTTCTTTCTACAATTTATGTATGTCGTACATAAATTTTAATCCAAACCCAGAACTTAAAAATGTAGGTGATTGTGTAATCAGAGCTATTTGTGCGGCCACTGATTGTGATTGGGAGTCTGCATACATAAGAGTGATTCTTAGAGGATTTATCTTACATGATATGCCATCTTCTGATTCAGTTTGGGGAGCACAACTACAAGATGAGGGATTTAGCAGAGAGATTATTCCCAATACATGCCCCTATTGTTATACAGTCAAAGATTTTTGTTTAGACCATCCTGAAGGAACGTTCATTCTAGGCACTGGTACCCATGCAGTCTGTGTAAAAGATGGTGATTACTATGATGCGTGGGACTCAGGAGATAAAGTACCTCTATTTTATTGGCGAAAGGAGAGATAAATATGCCAGGACCTTATTTTAACAATTATCAACAGAGTTATGCACCTTATCAACAGAGCTACAACCAGGGTAACAGCTACGGTCAGTCTTATAGCCCGTCATTCGCTCAGCCACAGCCTCAGATGCAGATGGCTCAGCCAACTCAATCGTCAACCATAAACTGGGTTCAGGGTGACGTTGGAGCAAGAGCTTACAACATTCAGCCCGGTATGTCAGTGTTACTCATGGACTCTGAGGGACAGAACTTCTACATCAAGTCAGCAGACAGTATGGGAATGCCTACACTTAAAAAGTATGCGTACTCAGAAGTAGTAGAAGAGCCTATGCGTTTAGAGAGCCACGAAGCTAAACAGATTGATACTGCATTTACAGCTACAAGAGAAGAAGTAAAGAAGATGCAGGAAGAAATTACGAGCTTAAAGGAACAGCTCAGACGTATGGAAGATGAGAACAAACAGATGATGGAACAACAGAGAGGAAGAAAGAATGGCTAATTCAGTTTATGAGCAATTAAATGGTAATAATTCTCAGCCTGATATGCAGTCACAGTTTCAGTTGTTTAGACAAAATCCTATTCAGTTTATGGCTCAGAGAAATCTTAATATTCCCTCTGAGTATCAAAACGACCCTCATTCAGCAGTCAACTATCTGATACAGAGCGGTAGAATGAATCAAGGAGCTTTTCAAAAAGTAATGGGAACATTACAGAGAATGGGATTTAGGTTTTAAAAATGACAAAACATGATTATGGTTTCAATCCTTGCAAGGGAAACAATATCAATTTTTAGAAAGGAGAAATACTATGGATAACGGTAATGGTATGATAATGCCGGTAGCTCCCGCATACTACGGTGGAAACAGTGGTTTCGGCTCAATGTGGGGCGGAGATGGCTGGTGGGTAATACTCTTCCTCTTTGCTCTTATGGGCAATGGATTTGGAGGATGGGGAGGATTTGGTGGAGCAGGAAATGCTCAACTTGGTTATGACTTCCCATGGTTGATGAATGGTCAGCAGGGTATTAACAACAATGTTTCTGATGGTTTCAGAGATGCCCAGCTTGCTTCTCAGCTTTCAGGCATTCAGAGTGCTGTAACAAGTGGCTTTGGTGACACAGCTCTTGGTATTGCAGGCATCAATCAGAACATCTGCCAGACAGGTAATGCTATCACATCTACAGTATCTAACGGCTTTGCTAATGCAGAAACAGCGGCAAATGCTAGACAGATTGCTAACTTACAGCAGTCATTCAATGGACAGACTGCTATCACTGGTGCAATCAATAACCTCGCTTCTCAGCAGGCTTCATGTTGCTGTGAGAACAGACTTGCTACTTGCCAGACTCAGAATATTATTCAGAATGAAGGCAATCAGACAAGATTTGCAGATGCAAATAACACAAGGGATATTATTCAGAGTCAGAACTCTGGTACACAGGCTATTCTCGATAAGCTCTGCCAGCTTGAACTTGATGGAGTTAAGGCACAGGTTGAGGCTAAGAACGACAGAATTGCCGAGTTACAGACACAGCTCAATATGGCTACTCTTAGAGAGTCACAGACTGCTCAGAACGCCTTCATTTCACAGGGCTTTGCTAACGAGGTAGACCAGCTCTACAATAGGCTGAATAACTGTCCTGTACCTACTACTCCTGTATATGGTAGAACACCCATCTTCACTTGCCCACAGAACATGAACTACGGATGTGGCTGTGGCTGTGGAGTAGCATAAAGTGAGGTGATACTATGGCAGAATATTTAGCCAATGCAGTACAGAATGTGTCGCTAAATGCACCTATCATCTTTACAGCTTCTTTACCATGTCCTCGTGGATATGTTTATCACGAAGATGAAACTGGTAATTTTATTCTGAGAGGTATCACTAATAATTGTTTCGCCCGTTATCAGATAACATTCAATGGAAACATTGCAATACCTGAGGGCGGAGAAGTTACTCCTATCGCAGTGGCCATAACTGTCAATGGCGAACCTAGACTCACTTCAAGGGCTATTGTTACTCCTTCTGCCGTTGATGAGTATTTCAATGTCACCTCAACAGCAATCATCACAGTTCCTAAGGGATGTTGCTTTAGCGTAGGCGTTGAGTATGTTGACGCAACAACAGATGATGCAACAGTAGTACCTACACCACTTATTCAGGTGCAGAATGCCAACATGACAGTTAATCGCATAGCGTGAAAGGAGGAAATGATATGTCTAAGAAGTTAGAGAGTCTCCGTGAAACGCTTTGCGGAGAACTTGAAAAGGTTGCTAAGAAAGAAGAAATCTCTACAAACGACCTTGATATTATAGACAAGCTCACACATTCCATCAAGAATCTTGACAAAGTAATGCTCGGTAATGAAATGATAGAAGAATATGGGTATGACTTTCCCAGTTACAGCGGAGCTAGAAGAGGAAGAGACGGAGATAGTGACGGGAGATATAATGAAGGTGGTAGACGGGGAAGAAGTCGTGACGGCTACGACAGAAGTTATGATTACTCCGGAAGAAGCTATGAAAACAGCTACGAAAGAGGAAGAGATGGCAGAAATCGTGACAGCTACGAATACTCCGGAAACAGAGGTGGATATAGCGGACATGATAAAGAAATTGACCGCTTTAAGATGATGATGCAGGATGCAGTAAATCAACTTTAATAATGTAACATTTTATAGAGCCAGCTTTTATAGCTGGCTCTTTCTTTTATAGTGTTGACAAGCACTTAAATATGTTATAGAATGTTTAACAGAAAGTGAGATATAACAAAATGATAAGTGTAAATATTAAAAAATCAAAATTTATGCCTGATGATTATTCAGCGTTTCTCACTTTTCCGTTTAATCAGGATATTATTGATGTAATCAAAGAGCTGAGATATAGAAGCTGGATAAAGGGCACAAAAGAGTGGGAGATAAGAATACAAGATTTAACATATCTATTCAAAGAATTTCCTAATATGGATTTTGATGTGCGTGGAAGATATGTAGAACTTAATCCCTCACTTAATTTTAGTCTTGATGACTACAAATTTAAGACTAACTGTTATAAGCATCAGATAGAAGGCTTTAAATATGGCATGATGCATGACAGATGGTTACTTGGTGATGACCAAGGTCTTGGTAAAACTAAACAAGTCATTGATATAGCGATGGCTAAGAAGCAGTTCTATAACTTTTCCCACTGTCTTATCGTATGTGGAGTAAATGGTCTTAAATGGAACTGGCAGAATGAGATAGCTAAACATTCTGATGAGACTGGTTACATCTTAGGTCAGAGAATTAGAAAAAAGACTGGTGAAGTATATATCGGGAGTAACAAAGACAAATTAAACGATTTAGAGCACCTGGATGAAATCAAAAGTTATTTCATTATAACTAATGTAGAAACGCTACGAGATGACGATATAGTAGATTGGATTGTTAAATGGCTACATTCTGAGACAGCTTGCAAGATAAATATGATTGCAGCCGATGAATGTCATAAGATGAAAAATCCTAGCAGTCAGCAGGGCAAAGGTTTTATTAAGTTAGATGCTGATGTAAGAATAGCTCTTACAGGTACACCTCTTATGAACTCGCCCCTTGATTTGTATATCATTCTTAGATGGCTTGGTTTTGAAAAACACGCTTTCTATTCATTTAAGAATTATTATGCAATATATGGTGGATATGGGGGCTATCAGATTGTAGGCTACAAGCATTTAGATGAGTTGGAAGACCAACTTCAATCTATTATGTTAAGGCGATTAAAGAAAAATGTTCTTGATTTGCCAGAAAAAACTTATGTTGATGATTATGTAGATATGACCGCAAAGCAGTCTGTTATCTATAAAGAAATTAAAGCAGAAATTAAATCTAATATAGATATGATTTCTGTTGCGCCCAACCCTCTTGCAGAGATGATTAGACTTAGACAAGCAACAGGATATACAGGTATTCTTTCAAGTCAGATACATGAGTCAGCGAAGCTCGATAGGATGATGGAACTGATAGCAGATGCAAGAGAAAATGGACAACAAGTAGTAGTTTTCTCAAACTGGTCTCAGATAACAAATGAAGTATGTAACAGAATACATGGAAACTACACTTATGTAAGTATAACTGGTGACACTAAAGATTCAGATAGACAGAAGAATGTAGAAGCCTTTCAAGATGGCAGAGCAGAGATAATAATCGGTACAACAGGAGCTATGGGCACAGGTCTTACTCTTACAGCCGGTAAAGTCATCATTATGTTAGACGAGCCATGGTCTATGGCATTAAGAGAGCAAGCTGTAGATAGATGTCATCGTATTGGTCAGAATAATAATGTCACAATATACACAATTATGTGTAAAGGTACAATAGATGAGAAGATACACAAACTTGTCTATGAAAAAGGCAAGATGAGCGACAGAATTGTAGACAATAGCGGAAACATTATAGATAAGCGAGAGCTTGTTGATTATCTTTTAGATTAAAGGAGGTATTATGGAAGGATATATTAAGATAGAGGAACTTGCTATGCGTATTGATTCCTCTGTGCAGACAATCAATAACTGGTACAAGTGGAAGAGAGAGAATCCTGATAACGAACTTGCATCTATTTTGCCTGACTATATACAAGATGGAAATAGACAGACAAGATATTGGAACACAAAAGACATCTGGAAATTCATAGAGTTTAAAACTGCTATTGTACACGGTCGTAATGGCGTAATGGGTCAAAGCAGAAAAAGAAAGGAGAAATTAAATGAGAAAGTTGATTAACACAGACACAGAGGTAGCTCAAAAAAGCGATGTGGTAGCGCCAAATACAGAGTTAGCTACATTAGTTGAGAGTTATATCGAAAACAAAGAACAGGAGTCTTATTTCAAAGATTTAGCAACACAGGAAAATGTGCAGATTAAAGAGATGATGCACGACATGGACATTACTGAGTGTGCCACATCTTTAGGCACAGCAACTATCACTGAGCAGACAAGAGAAACTTTCTTGGAAGACAAGCTCATTGAGTTCCTAAAGACTAATAATGTTGCCGATGATATAGTTAAGACTAAAGAGTATGTTGATTTTGATGCTCTTGAATCTGCCATCTATCATGAGACAATACCGTCTGAGTTAGTAAAGCAGATGGATAGTTGTAAAGAGAAAAAGACCACAACTGTACTCAGAATCAAAAAGAAGAAAGGAGATTAAGATGTATATAGACCCCTTTGTAGCAGGTGTTCTCACTACTTTATTCAGTGAGATGATGATTGTAATTGTAGTTGCAATAATTCAAGTGTGGAGGAAAAAATAATGGCAAATAAGTATGTAACTCATGCTGTTCCTACAGAAATTTCAGCGACTTCAAGGTGCGCAATAAAGATTAGAGACAATTACTATACTATTGAAGCAACAGAAAAAAGAACAATAGCAGATGTTGACGGTGTAAACATGGACTTAGAGTATAAGATGCTGTTTGATGAAGTCAATGGTATTGTAGATAGTCAGTGTCAGGACATAGTTGATAACTTTAAGAAATAACATCCGATTGAAAGGCTAAAATCAAAATGCTATAGTGTAGATGTAAACAAAAGTTGCTTGTTTACAATCTCTTTTCAAACAAACAGTGTGTGTAGAAAACAGCGAGAGTGAAAAGCTCCCGCTGTTTTCATGTTGACGAAACACAATAATAATGTTATAGTATATTTAGTCGCAAGACTTGATACACATTTTAATTCATTGGTCGCTCCTTTGATTTGAATGTGTTATAATGAATAAGCCAGTCGATGTACGGCACACGTTGACTGACAGCGAGTGCGAAACACAAGACTGGCGAAGAGCTTGATACGAGATAGTGCCGTTATCTCCGTATCGAGCTTTTTTATTACTCAAATGGAGGAGAAATATTGTGGGATTACAAGATAGAGATTTTAAAGGTGTATGGATACCTAAAGAAATATGGCTAAATAATGAGCTCTCTGTATTAGAGAAGGCACTTTTCGCTGAAATAGATAGTTTAGATGGAGAAGATGGATGTTATGCTTCAAATGATTATTTTATGGAGTTCTTTAATGTCAGCGAGTCAACTATAACAAGAGGCATATCTAAATTAAAAAGTCTCGGCTATATAGATTCAGTTCAGATAGGGGGAAGAAGTCGTGTCTTGAGGGTAGTCAAAATGACTACTCAGGGTAGTCAAAATGACTACTCAGGGTCGTCAAAAAATTGTGTTTCTTCTATTAAAGAGAAAAAAGAAAATAATATAATAGATAAAAGCACCGGAGCCGGTGCTTCTTCTAAAAATCATTCTCAGGTCTATAAACAGAGGACAACACTTTCAGATGATTTAGAAAGTGGAAAAGATATAGACGAGCAGAAAAAGTTCAAAAAGCAATCTCCCAAAGACAAATTTAGAGATGAGTGTTTAGATATTATAGAAAAACAATTTGTTATGTATCCTGCACACATCTCAGATTTACTTGCAGATTATTTTGACTTTGTTAGTGCAGTGCCTGATGATAAAGAAAATTTACCTAAGAGAGTGAAAACAGTAAGCGCATGGAAAAAGAAGCTACATAAATTAGTTGAGCTTGTATCAGAGGGCTATGACATAGAAAAGTTGATACAGCAAAGTTTAGATAACAAAGCCTATGTATTTTATCCACTACAGTCTACACAAAGTCAGCATAAATCAAAGGAGAATCTGTCAGATACAATTAAAGTAAATACACAAGAGGGAGTACAGAGACAGATAGAGTATCTTAGAGCAAGTGGAAAGGAGTTATATTGATGGAGAAAAATTTTACAACATGGGATGACAATAAAGAAATATCTGGTATAGAAAAATATTTATTACAGAGGGCAAATATACCAAAGTATCAGTGGATTGAAGATAAATTGATACCGACTGATGGTGATGAAGATGCGTTTGCACGATTGTTGGATATAAGAAATAATTTGCATGAATTTATATGCGGAGAAAAGAATAATCTTATAATCTGTAGTAGCAGTATAGGTAATGGCAAGACTTCATGGGCAGTAAAGTTGATGCTTACATATATCGAGAAGAATGCCTATAGACTTAGATATACAGATGAAAACGAAGTGGACAAGTTATTTGATATTGCCTTGTTTTGTTCAGTAGTACCATTTTTAGTTGAGATGAAGCAGTTTGGTAATAACAGTAATACATACGAGATGTATTCAAGATTGAAGAAATCTGAATTTGTAATACTTGATGATGTTGGTGTAAGCACAATGAGCCAATATGATTATAATATACTGTATGCAGTAGTTGAGTCGAGATTGTTTGCAGGCTTACCAACTATATTTACAACAAATGCAATAAGTGAAGATGAGCTTAGAAATAGTCTTGGTGGTCCAAGACTTGCAAATAGAATATGGGCTACATCAGAGATTGTTAATATAAAAGGACTAGGACTTAGAGGGGTGATGTAAATGATTGTCCATATACAAGCTATTACACGAATTATTGATGGTAAAGATTATTCGTTTATTGAGAATAATCACCTGACAAAAGAGAAGTTTCCTGGTTATGAAGATGAGTTTGATTATATAGTTGAGTATCACGATAAATATGGAGTTATTCCTGATGACGCAACATTTCAGTCGAAGTTTCCAGAATTTGAATTTGACTCAGCAGATATACCAGATGATGCACTTTTAGATTATCTGAATGATGCTTATGCCAGCGCACAGGTGCAGAAGTTTAAAGGCAAACTTGATGAGCTGTTATCAAGTCAAGGTGGTATAGAAGCTCTTAATTTCATAAAAAGTGGAACAGACTCTATTCCAAATGTTAATGAAAGAGTTGAGTCACAAGAGATAATAGGACTTGTAAAGGACAGAGTAGAACATTCCTTAGATGTGTCTCAGAATGTGCGTGATTGGTTTATACCTACAGGCTTTGATGAGCTTGATAAAGATATAGAGGGATTTCAAAGGGGTGATGAGCTTGTTGTGCTCTTTGCAAGAACTAACCAAGGTAAATCATGGGTAGCTGAGAAGATAGCTTCTTATATGTCCGAGCAAGGATATAGAATAGGTTACTTCTCGCCAGAGATGAAAGAACAAGATATAGGATATAGATTTGATACACTTCATGGTCATCTATCAAATAATGCTATGAGATTAGGCAGATTTGATGATAGCTTTTCTGTTGATGATTATAGAGCCTATGCTGATACATTGAGTAAGTTGACGGGTAAACTTTTTGTAACACGACCTAAGAATTTCAATAGAAAAGTTACTGTATCAAAGTTAAGACAGTGGATAAAATCAGATATGCTAGATGCACTTTTTATAGATGGCATTACATATCTGACTGATGAGAGGTATAAACGAGGTGATAGTAAAACAATCTCACTTACAAATATAAGTGAAGATTTAATGGAACTATCAGCAGAATTAAAGATACCTATTGTAGTTGTAGTACAGGCTAATAGAGGTGGAATATCTGAGAAAGATAGTACAGATACACCAGAGCTTGAAAACATCAGAGACAGTGATGGCATAGCTCAGAACGCCAGTATTGTTTATGCAATAAAGCAGTTAAAGACAAATACAGGTGAGACATTTCTCATTTTTGATAATAAGAAGATGAGAGGCGGAGAAGTAGGTAAGTCATACAAGTATAGGTGGAAGATAAACACAGGAGAGTTTGAAGCTGTGTCTGATGAAGATATACCTAAAGATGCACCACCATCAAAAGCAAAGCATATAGAAAAAGAGCCGACAGCAGGCAGAAAAAGACGAGAGTCAAAAGAAGCAGAGGATGATTATTGATGTTTATTAAAGAGGCTGGTGTAGAGATATTAAATGACTCCATTGATATAATCAATACGCTGAGATTTGATTTGGCAAGCAATAACATACAGTTGTTACAGAAAGAACCAAGAGAGTCGGGCAATAATATTCAGATACAATGCCCATATCACGGTAATGGTCAAGAGAAAAAGCCATCTGCCGGTATAAGAAAGAGCGATGGCATATTTCATTGTTTTTCATGCGGTAAAACACATTCTTTAGTCGAAGTAATCTCATATTGTTTTGGCAGAGAAGATAATGGATATTATGGAACAAAATATATCATAGATAAGTTCCAGACAATAAATGCATCAAGACCTACACAGCATGAGAAGGAAAAGATAAAAGAAGTATCTAAGTTTGTGTCGGAAGAAGAGCTTGATAGTTATAGATACACACATCCATATTGGGCAAAAAGAGGAATAACAAACCCACACATCATAGAATACTTTGATTTAGGATATGATTTAAAAAATCACATGATAACAATGCCAGTAAGAGACATACAAGGCAGATGTGAGTTTGTAGCTAAAAGAAGTGTTAAAACTAAATTCTTTACCTATCCTGAAGGAGTGTCTAAACCATTATATGGACTGTATGAGCTATATCAATCTGGTTTAATGGGTGATTATTATGCCACGACAGATATAAAGGAATTGTTTATCTGTGAGTCGATGATAGATTGTATATTGTTGTGGCAAGAAGGATATTACGCAGTCGCATTAAATGGTCTAGGTAATAATAGGCAGTTTAAGCAGTTAAATGAATTGCCAATAAATCATTGTATCTTAGCAACAGATAATGATACGCCTGGTCAAGATGCAAGAGATAGAATAAGACAGAATGTGCAAAAAGTCTTTTCAGAAATAGAATTTCCAGAAGGAATAAAAGATATAGGGGAGTGCTCAAAAGAGCAGATAGAAAATATTAAAAGTTGGGAGAAGCTATGAGTGTATATTTAATCCACACTTGCAGAAAGAGAAAGTGGTATGTAGATGAGTATTTGTTACCATCAATGTTAAAGCAAGGAATAGATAGAAAAGACATAATCATATATAATGATGGCACAAATAAAGGATGTTTGCCATCGTTCATAGATTCAGCAAAATTTGTGTTAGATGAGCCTGGAGGAACATGGCATCTACAAGACGATATAATTATCAGTTCAAATTTTAAAGATGTAACGGAGCGATTTAACAAAGGGATTGTATGTGGATTTTGTAGTTATTACAGTGAAGATGTTCCGTTCGGTCTAAGACCTGTGAATGATATGTGGTACTCATTTCCATGTATAAGAATACCTAATGCTGTGTTGAAAGAGTTTGTAGGATGGCTACAGACAAAAGAGACACAGACAAAATACAGAGCTTATATACAAGAGAGAAAATTTGTAGATACGTTATTTAGAAAGTATATCAATGAACAACAAAGTTGTAGGCTGATACACAATCTATACCCTAATATAGTTGATAATGTAGATTATTTATTGGGCGGCTCAGTGATAAATTATCAGAGAGACAAAGAGCCAGTATCATTGTATTTTGTAGAGCATGAATTAGTAGATGAGTTAAAACTGGAACTTTCAAAAAGATAGTTTACAACTATAAATAAATATGTTATAGTATGTTTAGTTACTAAGAAACACAAACACAAAAACGTCAAAACGACAGAAAGGAACAAACGAATGGCAACAAAAGAAGCAACAAAAGAAGTAGGCATCATTGGTCAGATGTATGAGGACAGAAAGTCCGGAAGGGTTGGTGTACTGGAGAGTAGAGATGAAAAGTACAAAACTTTATTGATGCGTGATACTGAAGGAAAGACCTTCAATATCGTATTCTCAACATTCAGAAGCAACTGGAGAAAGTACAATGGAGATAAAGTTATTCAGACATCTACTCAGGTTGAGGAAGACAAGGCAAAAACAGAAAAAGCAAAGAAAGACGCTAAGAAGGTTGTTGAAAACAAGTCAGAAGTGGTAAAGCTCTCAACAGAAGATAAAGTTAAGAGATTAAGAGCCCTTGCAGAGCTTGTTGATTCTAAAGTCAAGGAGCACAATCTTGACAAAGTAAGAACAGAGAGAACATCAAAAGGTGGGCTTAAAGTTTGTTATAAGAAGTCAACTATGTTTGAAGTCTGGGATGTATACAAGCTCGATATGTATTCTTTCAGAATGAAGGAAGCGTTTGATGAGCAGATGAGTACGCAGGCTACAAGAGAGTATCTTGAAAAAGGTGGGGGCAATAAGATTCGTTACAGAGTCACACCTGATAAGTTTGAAGAAACACTTAATGATGTTCTTAATGCCGCTGAGAAGTGGATTGAGATAAAAAACGAAAAAACGAAAAAAGAGAAAGAAGAAAAAGAGGAGGAAAAGTAAATGCCGAGATTCAGTTTTGAAGATGCTGACAAGTATGGTTCAAGTGGGGGAAGTGGAGTAAACTTCTTTCAGTTGAAAGGTGATGGGGATAAAGCAGAAGTGCATCTCTTAGGAGATGATATGAATGACTTCCCTGGTTATGCAGTACATAAAGTACCTATCGGTGATAAGTACAGATATGTAAACTGTCTTAGAGAAGCAGGCGCACCTGTTTCAGATTGTCCATTCTGTGCAGAGGGTAAGAATGACCCTGACATCAGTAAGGTTCATGCAAAGCTGTTTATACCTATGTATAACTGTGATACTGATGAGGTGCAGATATGGGAGAGAGGTAAGACATTCTTTAGAGACCTTGCAAGTTATTGCTCTCATAATCCTCATACGTCAAAAGTCATTACAGAGATTGAGCGTAGGGGTGCAAAGGGAGATACTTCAACAACATACGGTCTGTATGCTCTGAAAGATGAGGATAACTTCGATATTGAGAATGTCAGAGAAGATATACCTAATATTTTAGGTGATGTCGTTCTTGATAAGACCGCAGAAGATATGAAATATTATCTTAGAAGAGGCTCTTTCCCCGCTGATAATTCAAGTTCTGATGACAGTGGAGTTGTAAGAAGAGGCTCATCAAGAGATGATAAGCCCCCATTTAATGAGGGTAATGAAAGACGTACTCCATCAAGACGTAGAAGTGCAGAAGATGAGTATTGATTAAGATGAATACTGTGGTGGCGGAATAGGTAGACGCACAATGACCAGTCAGTTCGATGCTGATAGTAACTTGTGGAATGGTGTAAGTGGGCATAAAGATGATTGCCATGTAAGGTGCAAATCCTTACCCACATCTTTGCTGAAATGGGCGCAACAATCTCATAAGTCCAATGGCTGAGATATTAAAAACAGAGATACCAACAAATGCGAAGCGCTTGGTACGTTAGGCAGTAGCTTGTTAGCTTAATTGGTAGAGCCGAGGTGCGTAGCATCGAAAGAGATGTGGAAATCGAGATAGAGGTTCGAGTCCTCTACAAGCTATTGGTCTATATTTAGACCCCCAACAACAACTCCTTCCCAGCCATATTATTTTTGATGATATGATAAACGTGGCGAAAAACTTATCTGTGATAACACATTGCTCTATTACATATCAGATAGAGCGGTAACTATTAACGAAAAATACATTTACAGTTTTCAAACACCTACGCACTGTATATTGCGGTCACGGTCGCAGACTTCGTTAAGGCAACATCAAAATGTTATGTCTATGACAACGATTATCACAGGTTATGTATCTAAGTTATAACTCACGAACTAGCCGTTCCTATGAGGGTTTATAAGATACATTTCAAAAGGAGAATATAATGCCATTATTTGAAATAAGTACAAAAGAACAGGATTTAGCTCTGCTTAAAAAATCAAAGACAAGAACAAAGACTACCACCGTTAAGAAAAGCGGTGGTAGTATTGCAGATAGAATAAATACCATCAAAGCTATGGTAGAAACTCATCTCGGTAAATTTGCAGATGAGACAATCATTATACAGGATGAACAGACACTATCCGATTATGTAGACAAGTGTTTAAAGAATGGAATATGTTCAATAGATACAGAGACAACAGGACTTGACCCATTACAAGATGAGTTAGTAGGTGTAGGTATATATACTCCTGGTGAAAAGACAACATATATTCCTATAAATCATATATCGTATGTTACTGGACAAAAAGTAAAAAATCAACTATCATTAGACGTAGTTGGTAAATATCTTGCAAAGTTAAATGCTGACATTGATATGTTCAATGCCGCATTTGATATACGCTTTATCAAGAATCATACGGGCACAAGATTAAAGTGTACTTGGGATGCTTATTTAGCTTCAAGATGTTTGAATGAGAATGAGCCAAACAAAGGACTTAAAAAGCTACATCAGAAATATATACTTAGGGGTGAAGAAGACGCCTTTAAGTTTGATGAGCTGTTTAAGGGAATAGATTTCAGATATGTACCAATAAAGACTGCGGCATTATATGCAGCCCATGACCCTAAGATTACATGGGAGTATGCAGAGTACCAAAGAAATATATTTAGAACAAAAGAGAACCTCAAAGATGTATATTGGGTATTTAAGAATATCGAAATGCCAGTAGTAGATGTCGTAGTAGATATGGAAGATACTGGTGTAGAGTTTGATATGGAATACAATGCTCAACTAAAAGAAAAGTATCACAAGATACTTGATGAGAAACTAGAAGAGTTCCAGACCGCATATCATATGTATGATGATGAAATCAATGCTTATAAGAACAGTGAGGTCATTTCTGACGAGTATATTTATCCTGACGCCACAACATCTGCAGGTAAGAAAAACAAATATGGAAAAGCAACAGGTAAAAAGGTATCTAATAGAGTGAAATTAGATGACCCTATAAATATCGCATCAGTACCTCAGTTACAAGCTCTGCTATACGACATTATAGGATTGAAAGGGCCAATAGATAAAAAGACAAAAGAGCCCTCAAGAAGTACATCGGAAGAGTCATTGAAAGCAAATAAGGACAATGCTGTTGTGAAAGCAATACTCGATTATAGAGAGTTTGCCACAATAGTATCAACATTCATAGATAAATTACCTGAGTGTGTGAATCCAAAAGATGGGCGAATACATTGTAAGTTTAATCAATATGGTGCAGATACAGGTAGATTTAGCTCACAAGATCCCAATATGCAGAATATTCCGTCACATAATAAAGACATCAGAAAAATGTTCAAAGCTACAGATGGATATGTAATGATGTCAGCTGATTATAGTCAGCAAGAACCTAAATGTATGACTATGATGTGTCAAGACCCATTGATGGTAAATGCATACAATCAAGGAAAGGATTTATATGCAGAAATCGCCTCATTGTCCTTTAATACAACATACGAAAATTGTCTTGAGTTTAGACCAGATGGAACGACTAATCCAGAAGGAAAAGAAAGAAGAAGTCAAGCCAAATCTATATTGCTTGGAGTATTGTATGGAAGAGGAGTGCCAAGTATTGCAGAACAGCTTAAAACAACAACAGCAAAAGCACAAGAAATAAAAGATTCTGTATTTAGAGGATTTCCTGCTATTGAGCAGTTTGAGAAAGACAGTCAAGCTATGGCAGAAGAGTGTGGATATGTCACAACATTGTGGGGCAGAAAGAGAAGATTACCAGCTATGATGCTGCCGGATTATGAGTTTGAATATATAGATAAAGATAGTTCAGACCCATTATCTTTTGATGAAGATGGCGATAATGAAGTGCCTGCTAATATAGTAAGGTCATATATGAGTAAGTTAAGTAGAGCGTGGGGCAAAAAGAAGCAAGCCATTATAGCAGAAGCTAAACAAGAGGGCATAAAGATTACTGATAATACCAAGAATAAAGATGTTACTAAGGTAGTTAATGCTCGTATTCAAGGTAGTGCTGCCGATATGTCTAAGCTCGCTATGATAATGCTACATAATGATGAGAAATTAAAAGAGTGGGGATTTAGAATGTTAATTCCTGTGCATGATGAGATTATAGCTGAGTGTCCTAAAGAACACGCTAAAGAGGTAGTAGAGAGATTTGCTCAGATAATGTCAGAAGCACCTGGTGAGAAGTTTACAATTCCTATTAAGTGTGATGTGGAAGTATCTGAAAGATGGTATGGAGATAGAATAACACTATGAATTTTGCCGTATTTATAATATCTCATAAGAGAGCCGATAGGGTGCAGACATATCATGCATTAAGAACAGCAGGCTACACAGGACAGATATATGTAGTCGTAGATGATGAAGACCCTCAGTTAGATAAATATAAAGAGCTATATTCAAAAGAGCTTATAATCTTTGCCAAAAACGATTATATATCTAAAGTAGATACTATTATCAGAACTAATCAGAAATCGTCTCCTATATACGCCAGATGCTTTGTAGAGTATACTGCAAAAGAATATAAGTTAGATGCATTTATGATGATAGATGATGATATGCCTACTTTCAGATATAGATGGGTAGATGGAGATAAAGCTCGTTCTTTGTCTATGAAGATTGGTATGGATGATGTGTTGAGATTGTATGCTCAGTATATCATTGACAATAATATAGCGGTAACATCATTTGTACACACCATGTTTTATGTAGCAGGAGTACATGGTTTAGACAGGCGAATTACTGAACAGCGAGAGCTAAATGGAGTATTTATACGCAATACAAAGTTTAATGTAGACTGGGTAGGTATAATGCGTCATGATATGATAGCTAATCTGTTGACAGCAAAGAGAGGTTATATTTGGTGGGCATTACCTTTTGTAGTATTTGAGACATTACCTATGAATGAGGTAGGTGTGAATGAGGGCGGCATGAAAGAAACTTATGATATGCTCAATCATTATAGGCGTTCATTTTTAGGAGTGATAGCTTCGCCAAATTGTTGCAAGATAGGCTGTGCTAATGGCAGAATTAAAATATCATGTGATTGGTCTAAAGTATATCCAAAGATAATAAGTGGGAGGTATAAGCGTGAGGGATGATTTTGTATTATTTATAATTTCACATGAGAGGGCAGATAGAGTAGAAACATATTCGATGTTTAGAAATGCGGGCTATACTGGTAGAATATGTATAGTTTTAGATAGTGAGGATTCAGAGATAGATAAGTATCATGAAAGATTTAAGAATGATGAGTTATTTATCTATGATAAAGAACAGTGGCGAGAGTATACAGAAGTGTGCTCAAAAGTTAATGGCTGTGCTACTTATGCTAGAAATGCAGTAGAGTGGTGTGCTAAACAAGAGAAGCTACGAGCATTTATAGTGGCAGATGATGACTTATTAAGACTCAGGTTTAGATATGATGATAACGGAGTATTGAGGTCAACAGCTATAAAATCCAATCTTGATGAGATAATCAATACATATATTGATTTTATAGTTGATTTAGATATTGCCTGTGTATCTTTTGGTACGGCAAATTCTTATATGAGAGGACTTACACAAGAGTCAGTATCAAACAACAGACTTCCTTTTAACTGTTTCTTTAGAAACAATGTGTATGATTGGACATGGAAATCTGAGATATATGAGGACGCTGTCACATCAATATTAGAGAGTTGGAATGGTGATTTTGCTATGCAGTTACCATTTATACAATGTGACATGGCACAGATGGATGTAGGTGCAAAAGGTGGAATGACAGATGTATATATGTCAATAAGTAATTATGAGAAGAATATGCCAGTGTTATTATACGCTCCATCATGTGTGAAGCTAAGTTTAGGTAAGAGGTCATTTATTTATCAAGTTTCCAAGAAAAATGCCTTTCCTAAGCTGATAAGTTCTAGTTGTAAGGGCAAATAATATGTTATATAATATTTAAGTAAAGACGTAGAGCTGAAAGGAGAAAATATGAAGCAGTTATTTGAGGATGAAAACGCAAAAGTTAATCCTATGGGGGACGATACAAAGTATTCAAGAGCGATAAAGATACCTCAGTATGAGCCTAGTAAGAACAAGCCTGTTTTAGCTGAGGTATATGATACTAAGAAATACAATAAGCTTATAGCCATGATAAATAAATCGAATGTATCAGATGCAGAAAAGACGTTCTTAAAACTAGCCGCTACAAGACATATAGTATTCAATTATGCAAAGATAGCAGATTATTATGCCCATGCTAGTAAGGAGATGCAGGAACTTATGGAGAAGTCAGCTCTCGTTATCATTGACATAGATGACGCAATAGCTAATGGCTATGTAAAGCTCTCAGCTAAGATGTCACAGTTAGTAGAAGAAGCAAAGGCTGTAAATGTGGAGAGCGATGGAGAAGAATGATTTTGTAGTAATAATCTTATGTCATTGTAGACCACATGATACTACGACGGTAGATACTCTAAGAAGATTCGGTTATACAGGAGATATAATACTTTTGTTAGATGATGAAGACCCTACACTATATGAATATTATGTAGAGTTTCCAGATTTAACAATAGAGGTATTTAGTAAAGATGAGTTGTTACTTCGTACCGATATTATGAACAGTAATGTGAATAAGTCATGTGGCGTGTATGCTAGAAATATGTGTTTTGAGGTAGCAGAGAAGTATGGCTATAAATATCTATGTGAGATGGATGATGATTACACTACTATTCCTTATCGTTTTGTAGAGAACGATAAGCTCTATAGAAGTAATGCGGTAAATCTCGATAAGGTGTTTGATGCCTATGTAGAGTTTTTAAATACCTCAGAAGATATAGAAGCTGTGGCATTTGCAGAGCCTGGTGATTTTGTAGGTGGTACAGGCAGCAATCTTAATGTGAAGAAATTTCTACAAAAGTGCATGGGCAGTTGGATATTTAGAACGACAGCAACAACAAGATTTTTGGGTCTCATGAATGATGATGTTAATGCTTATAGTGTAAACGGCATGAGAGGTAAGTTGTTCTTTACATTTCCATTTATAATGATAGATACGCCAGCTACACAGTCAGTAAAAGGTGGAATGACAGAAGTTTATAATGGTGTTGGCACATATACAAAGACATTTTACACAATAATGTTATGTCCATCTTTTGTAAGTGTAGATATGTTTGGTGATAAACATTATCGTATACACCATAAGTTTAATCACAAATATGCTTGGCCAAAAATAATCAGTGGGAGATATAAAAAATGAAGTTTGATTATCTGATAGTAGGAGCAGGATTGTTTGGAGCTACACTTGCACAAGAGCTTACTAGAATAGGTAAGACAGTAATGGTTGTAGAGCGAAAAGATGAAATAGGTGGTATGTGTTATACAGAAAAAAGAGATGATATAACAGTACATAAATATGGCGCACATATATTCAGAACAGATGATTATGGATTATGGAAATATGTAAATGAGTTTGTCACATTTAAGCCATTTATAAATTCACCTATGTCTTATGTAGACGGAGAGCTTTATAATCTGCCTTTTAACATGAATACATTTAAACAGTTGTGGGGAGTAGTAAGACCTGAAGAAGCTAAAGGTAAAATAGCTGATGATTTAGTGCATTGTTCTAGTCCTAAGAATCTTGAAGAAAAAGCTCTGTCAATGGTAGGTAAAACTATCTATGAGATGTTTATAAAAGAGTACACAGAGAAACAATGGGGTAAAAAGTGTACAGAGTTACCTGCATCAATATTAGGTAGAATACCTTTAAGATTTACTTATGACAATAACTATTATAGTGGTAAGCAGTATCAAGGCATACCAATAACAGGATATACATTTCTTATAGAGCAGTTATTGTCAGAGGCAGTTGTGCTTACAGGTATAAGAGATTGGCGAAAGATGAAGAAATATGCCAAGCATATAATTTATACAGGCAGTATAGATGAATACTTTAGTTATTGTTTTGGTAAGTTAGAATATCGTTCATTGTACTTTGAAGAGTATAGATTAGACTATACAGATAATGCGAATGGTGTTGCCGTAATCAATTATCCCTCTAAAGATGTAGATTACACAAGAGAGATTGAGCATAAACATTTTCTGGATGAAGAGTCAGATATAACAATAATATCAAGGGAGTTTCCTCGTGAGTTTGATGGAACTAATGAGAGATATTATCCTATTGCTACCGATAAAAATTTAGAGTTATATAGAAAGTATGCAAATCTAACAGTCTCTAATACGACATTTGCAGGTAGATTAGGTCAATATAAATATACTGATATGGAACAGACGATAAAGGGTGCTAAGAAATTAGCTAGTAAGCTATGTAGATAAAGGAGGAATAAGATGAGTAGTATGCTCAGAAGTTTAGCCCGTAATAGAGCTAAAGAAAACATGAGGGAACTCGGCTTCAAGCAGTTCTGTAAACATGATTATAGTCAGAACAGTGTTGGTAAAGCTGTATTTACCACACGACTTGAAAGTGAGTTCGCAGAAAAGTGGAGTCAGTTTGCAAATGGCACTGTAAAGAAAAAGAAGAGAGGAGTAAAGGCATGAAATTAACTATCAACACAGCACAGTTTCAGGATATGGTCGCAAAAGCAGTAAAGGGAGCAGGTATGAATAATGACCTGTTCATAACTCAGCTTATGTCAATTTCATTAAAAGATAATAGGTTGACGCTTGAAACAACAGATAACAATAACTATCTGTATGTAAGACAGGATAAAGTAGCAGGAGATGACTTCAATGTAGTTGTAGGAGTAGATAAGTTCTCCAAGCTCATTTCAAAACTTACTTGCGAAGATGTTGTTTTAGAGGTAAAAGCAGGCAGTAACGGTGAGCTTGATAAGCTCGTAATCAAAGGCAATGGTAAGTATGTTATCGAGTTGCCTTATGATGAAGAGGGAGAACTCATTGATTATCCTGACCCACTTGAAGAAAATTCAGATGAGTTTTTCAATAGTGAAGAAATAAAGCTCTCAACAGTACGTCATATACTGTCTACAGCTAAAGCCGCACTTCTTGTAGGTAAAGATGATATGTGCTACTCAGATTATTACTGTGGAGAAAGAGTTGTCGCAACAGATACCTATAAGATTTGTGGTATAGACATTAAGCTCTTTGAAGAGCCTAAACTTATTTCACCACAGCTTATGGATTTACTTGATGTCGCTACACAGGAGAGCATTGATGTTAGGTATAAAGATGATGTTGTTATCTTTGATGCAGGTAGTGTAGTTGTATATGGTGCATTTGATGAGGGAGTAGAAGATTACAAGATAGATGCTATCTCAGGTCTTCTTGATGAAGATTTCCCTAGCTCATGCAAGATTGAGAAGCAGCCACTTACTCAGATGCTTGACCGTCTCTCATTGTTTGTAGACACGTTTGATAAGAACAGTGTTTACTTAACATTTACAAAAGACGGACTCATGGTATCATCTAAGCAAGATAGAGGCGAAGAGCTTATACCTTATAAAGAGAGTGTGGACTTTAAGGATTATACTTGTTGTCTCGACATTGATTTGTTCAAAACTCAGGTTAAGGCATATCAGTCTGATGTTATTGAGATACTTTATGGTAAAGATAATTCCATTAAGCTCATGCTCGGTAACACAAAACAGATAATTGCACTTGCTGATGATGATAGAACCGCAGAGTAACTTACAACAGCTTGTAGGGAGAGCTTAGTCTCTCCCTTATTTTAACTGGAGAATAATATGAGTAGAGGTAGTTTAAAAAATGTCAGCAGGTTGATAGAGCTTGCTAATAAAGAAGTGCCTATAAACGAGAGCTTTTTGGCAGATTATAAGAGAAGCGTTGAGATAGATGCTAATAAGTATGATGGTATACCTTCACAAACATTTAAGCCGAGTGGTATGAATTGTAAGAGAGGTTGTTATTATCAGATAATGGGTGTTAAACCTGATACTGAAACAGCTTCTTTTAATATGGTTGGTATATGTGACTCTGGTACAGACATTCATGTAAGAACTCAAACTGCCATTATGGGCATGAAAGAAAATGGTATAGACTGTGAGTGGATAGACGTAGAGCAGTACATAAAAGAGCATGACCTTGATTATCTTATAGTCAGAGAGAAAAAGGGAACAGAGACAAAGCTCTATGATACAAGATATGGTACATACATTAGCTTTATGTGTGACGGTATAATTAAATACAAAGGTAAGTATTATATCATAGAAATAAAAACAGAGAGCAGTAATAAGTGGTATTCAAGAACTGATGTGGATAAGAAACATTATCACCAGGCTATATCTTATGCTAACAGCTTTAATATAGATGATGTTTTGTTCATTTATCGTGAAAGGGACTTATTAAATACAAAGTGCTATCTATTCCATGTAACAAGAGAGATGAAAAATGATTTGGTAGCATTTATAGAAGATGTTCAAGGCTATGTTGATAGAAAAATAACACCACCGAAAGAAGACTTGCCTACTATCAACTGTAAATACTGTGGTTACTTGAATCATTGCAAAGGAGATAAGTAATGGCTAGTCATGTTAATAGAGGTAAGGATTTTGAGTCAGTAGTAAAAGAAGCATTTGAAAAAATACCCAACACATCTGTGTATAGAGTTCCTGACCAGATGACTTATAAGGTTGGCAGTAAAAATCCATGTGACTTTCTTATTTATCATAAGCCTGTTCTCTATGCCATAGAGTGCAAGGCTACAAATAAACCATCTCTTCCATTTGTAAATATAACAGAGTTTCAGTGGACAGAGCTTTTGAAGATGTCTAAGATAGATGGAGTTGTAGCAGGCATATTATGCTGGTGGGTAAATTGTGATAGGACAGCATTTATTCCTATACAATTCTTAGAGATACTTAAACAAAATGGAGCTAAAAGTATCAGATATGATGCGGATGACAAAGAAATCATTGATATACCTGGAAGGAAGAAGAGGGTTTTCTGGGAATATGAGATGGTTAAGCTGTTCCAGTCGATTGCTTGATATTCTTATGAGATAATAAAAGAAAAAGAAAGTGAAGTGAGTAGTCATGGGAGTAATTATAAAGTTTGAGATTGGATGTAAACAATGTGAAAATCTGTCTCAGATAGGTAAAAACACTTATGTGTGCTTAAAGCGAGTACACATGGATGATAGTGATGTTATACCTATAAGAGATGGCAGAAGAACAGATGATTGGTATGTGTGTAAGGGAAAGAATTACATTAGAACAATGAATAAACATCTACACGCAGACTGAAAGGAGAAAATATGTCAGTATCTAAAGAGCTACTTGATAAGGTAGAGGAAAATTCAGCAGAGATTGATAAGACTATTGAGGAGATAATCGAAAGATATTCAGGTGAGCTTGATGATTATATGCAGTTTATAATTGGCATATTGAGGAATGATGAACAGCCTCCAACAGATGCAGAGCTTGATGACTTCGCTCTTAGATTATCCTCTCTTATTTATTTCACGAGTGTTGGTGCAGAGCAGATGGGTATAAGAGATGACCTCTCTAGTTCAGCATACAAAGAAGCATACAATGTAGCCCGCTCAATGCAGAAGTCAGGTACAGTAGCAGATAAAAACGCACAGGCAGAGCTTGATGCTATGACAGAAAAAGTTGTGAGCATAGTTTATAGTAAAGCCTATCGTATTTTGAAAGCAAAAGTTGATTCCGCTCAAGAAGTCCTCTCATCAGTTAAAAAGGTTATGAGCCGAAGAATGAGTGAAGCAGAGTTATCAATGATGCAGATAAATAAATAAGGAGAAAAACGATATGGCTAAAGATAGGCAGTTATCATTAGATGAAATCATAAAGAAAGTAAACAAAGATGCAGGAGCAAATATCGTAGGATATGGTATTCCTAAGAGAGAGTACACAAGAATACCATTTACATCACCCCGTATGAACTATTGTACTTATGGGGGTATACCTACAGGCAGACTGATTGAGTTCTATGGCGAAGAGCATGGTGGAAAGACTACGACAGCACTCGATATTGTAGGCAACTATCAGCGTATGCAAGCAGATGAGGAGCATCCTAAAAGGGTTGCTTATTTTGATAGTGAGAACACGCTTGATGTAGAGTGGGCAGCAAAGTTAGGGGTTGATGTTGATGACTTAATCTTATTACAGCCCGAGAGTCAGAGTGCAGAGGACATTTTACAGATAATACTTGAAATGATGGGTACAGGAGAAGTAGGGTTAGTTATTCTCGACTCTATTGCCGCAATGGTATCAGCGCAAGAGATGGATAAGACAGTTGCAGATAAGACTTACGCAGGCATATCTATGCCCCTTACAGTATTCGGCAGAAAAGCAGAGATGTTGTGTCACAAATTCAACAGCACAGTTATAGGTATAAATCAGATACGAGATGACTTAGGGGCTATGTATAGTGGTGCGATAAAGACACCTGGAGGACGAGCATGGAAACATCTTTGTAGTGTGCGTATGCAGTTTACAAGAGGTAGTTTTATTGACGAAAAGGGCAATGAGATAAAGCGTAGTTCAGAGAGTCCTGCAGGCAATAAAGTTCTTATGAGCATGGTGAAGAATAAGACTTGTCCGGGAAACAGAAGAGGAGGTTACTATACAATAGATTATGCTAATGGTATAGATTATCTCACAGACCTTCTTGAAGTTGCTCTTAAATATAATCTGATATTACAGAGTGGAGCATGGTTCTCAATAGTTGACCCGGATACAGGTGAAATAAAAGCTGATAAGATACAAGGTATGGCTAATGTAAGAGAGTTCTTTATGGATGAATCACATGAGGATGTGCTCTCATTTGTAGAGAATTATATAGACAGTAAAATAGGTTAATCAATAAGCGGGAACTTAATTGTTCTCGCTTTACTTTTATATAAATATGTTATACAATGTTTTTAAGTAAAAAAGACTTAAAGAAAGGAGACACATGAAACAGATACTAGAGCAGTGGAGTGGTAAGTTTGAAGTTAATGGGGAAATAGAAATGAACTTAGACACTCTTAAAGTAAAAGATGGTGATAACTTTCATGTAAAGCTATTATCAAAAAGACGGGAGATAAATGATGAAGATTTATTGTCAGCCAGAAGATTGTGATAATTGTAAGTATGATGATTGCATAGGCACAATCAGACAGAAGCCCGGCAGAAAGCGATTATCAGATGAGGAGAGACGAAGGCGAAGAAATGAAAGAAGTAGGGAGTTTTATAGAACACATACGGAATATTTTAGAGAATACTATCGTAAAAAGAATAGTTGAGGAAACAATCCTCGTACTGTTTTTAGTCTGTTTATGTAGTGTAGTGATAAATGTAGTGCATGAAGAAGAAAAGCTCAAAATGGCAGAAGATACTGTACTTCCTGAGCGATATGTGATGTTACATTCTACATCAGCAGATGATGAGCAGGAAGAAATAAGAAATGAGATATACTATGGAGAAATAGAAGAAGTCGCTTTAATCGTACAAGCAGAAGCTGGCAATCAAGATGAGTTAGGTAAAAGATATGTAGCAGATGTTATATGGAATAGAGTAGATGATAAAGATTTCCCAGATAAGCCACTTGATGTTATTTATCAGATTGACCCAGTTCAGTTTGCTACAACAGTTGATGGTGCGATAGAGAGAGCAGGCTACACAGTTACAGAAGAGGATTTTCAGATAGCATTAGAGGAAAGAGAGAGCCGAACCAACTCAGAAATAATATATTTTAGGACAGATAGATATAGTGATTCAGGTACAACAGCATTTAAGTATGGTGACCATTATTTTTCAACAAAGTAAAGGAGATAAAAACTATGATTTACGGAAACATGAAAGAACACAAATACGAGGTAGAGGGCATTAAGCCACAGATTATGACAGAGGTGACAACTTTGCTACATACATTGTATGAAGAAGGTAAGTTTACCAAAGATGATGTGTATAAGATGGCAGAGCTTGCTTGTATGTCAGACGAGGAGGTGCATAAGGACACTATGGACAAGTTAGGTTTAACTATGACTGCTGTTTTAGATAAAGTATTTGCTGATGCGGCAGCAGGTAAGCAGGAAGCTATTGATGTTTTAGATGTAATAACAAGTATGATGCTAAAAGATATGAGGGATAAGAAATGAAGCCAATATACAAGTTCGTACTTGATGAAGAAACTGGCAAGATAACTGTCGATGAACTAACAGATTATGACAAGGTCAATGAAAAGTGGGTAACAAAATCTTATTATAGGTATAAGAGGAATAATCTTTTTTATTATATCTACGATGCAGATTTAGATAAATTTAAGCATGGTCATGTGTATTCTTTTAATCCTGACATTGAACATGCCAAAGAGATAATAGTAGAAGCTATTGGTCAGAAGTTAGCTAAAGCACAAGCAGACGTAACAAGATGGGCAAAAGTGTTTATGGAGATACATACAGAGATAAAATAATCAACGGAGGAAGTATGATGCAAAAAGTTTGGGGTGCAGTAATGTTATTGTTTTGGGGTTTAATTTTGTATTTCGGTATTATGATAAATTATGGAAGGTAAAGAAATGACAAGACAAGAGTTAAGAGATTACGTTGATGAGCAACGAACATTAAATAACATTCCATATCATGTATATTCAACACTTATTGATGGCATAGATACACTAGAGCAAGAGCCTATTCTTGA